>DATLGF010000482.1:0-13132 GCA_035540575.1 Noviherbaspirillum sp. | reverse complement strand
CCTGCTGGCGATGGCGTCGGTCACGCCTACTCAGCTCGGCCTGTTCGTCGTGCTCACGCTGATGGTGGCCCTTGCCGGTGCGACGCTGGATATCGCAGTGGACGCCTACCGCATCGAGATCGCGCCGATGGAAGCGCAGGGCGCCCTGGTAGCCACGTACTCGCTCGGGTACCGGATTGCGCTGATCGTCACCGGCGCCGGCGCGCTGGTACTGGCCGATCTGGCGATCTGGCCGCATGTCTATCGCGCGATGGCCGCCTGCATGCTGATCGCCGTGATTGCCAACTTCGTCGCACGCGAACCCGAGGTCATCCGCATCAAGGCCCAGACCTGGGCCGAGGGCATGCGCGAAGGCGTGGTCGAGCCCTTCCTCGATTTCTTCCGACGCTTCGGCGGTCGCGTCGGCCTGCTGATCCTGATGTTCATCCTGCTGTTCAAGATCTCCGACCAGGCATTGGTAGGCGGCTTGATCGGCCCGTTCTATCTCGACCAGGGCTACAGCAAGACCGAGATCGCCGCCGTCTCCAAGGTGTATGGCATCTGGGTCGGCATCGCCGGCGCCTTCGTCGGCGGCATCGCCGTTCTGCGCCTGGGCGTGGAGCGCGCACTGCTGATCGGCATCGTGCTCGGCGCGGTGAGCAACCTCTTGTACCTGCTGCTGATCGGCGCCAATGGCAATATCGGCATGCTGACGCTGGTGATCTCCGGCGAAAACTTCGCGCAGGGCATACTCGGCACCACGGCGGTGGCCTACCTGTCGGCCCTGGTCAACCAGCGCTACACCGCAACCCAGTACGCGCTGTTCAGTTCGCTGATCACGCTGCCGGGCAAGGTGCTCGGCTTCTATTCCGGCCGCATCGTCGAGGCATTCGGCTACGCCCCTTACTTCTGGATCACCGCGCTGGCCATCATCCCCGCGGTTGCCTTGTATTTCTGGCTGCGGCCGCGCGTGAAGCTCGGCGGCGACGCCGCTTGAGGCCGATGGCGGCAAGCATGCGAGGGATTGCAGTGTGCAAGCGCGTGGCAGCAAGCGCAATCGCGGCCTGCGCGCTGCTGGCAGGCCCCGCATATGCCGAGGCGGGCGACGGCATCAAGGTCGATCAGATGTCCAGCCTGCGCAAGCTGGTGCCCGAGGCCGAGCTGGAGAAGGCGGCCTACCAGCAATACCAGGACATCAAGCAGGAGGCCTCGAAGCAGGGCAAGCTCTTGCCCGATCACCATCCACAGGTGCAACGACTGCGTCGCATCGCGGATCAACTCATCCCGCATGCCGGCCGCTGGAACGAAAATGCCGCGCGCTGGCGCTGGGAAATCAACCTGATCCAGTCCCCGGACATCAATGCCTTCTGCATGCCCGGCGGGAAGATCGCCTTCTTCACCGGCATCCTCGATACGCTCAAGCTCACCGATGACGAAGTGGCCATCGTGATGGGCCATGAAATCGCCCACGCGCTGCGCGAGCACGGGCGCGAGCGCCTGGCCAGATCGACGATCACCAATGCCGGCGCCCGCCTGCTCGGCTTCGGGCTTTCCGTCACGCTGGGCGTCGACCCCAACATCACCAGCACCGCCGCTGGTGTCGGCGCCAATCTCGCAATGCTGCGCTTCTCGCGCGACGATGAAACCGAGGCCGACCTGGTCGGGCTCGATCTCGTTGCACGCGCCGGCTACGACCCGCGTGCTGGCGTCGCGCTATGGCAGAAGATGGGCATGGTGAACAAGAGTGGCGCGCCGCAATGGTTGTCCACCCACCCGGCCGGCAAGACGCGCATCGCCGAGATGCAGAAGCACCTGCCGACCGTGATGCCGCTGTATGCGCAGGCCAAGGGCAAGCCGCTGGCCGCGCTGCCGCCGTATGAAAGCAATGTGAAGGGCGTCGGACCTATACGCTGAGAAGAGCCGCCGCGCCGTCGTACTCGACTGTCAGCGGCGCGTGATCGGAGAAGCGCTCGTCCTTGTAGACCGCTGCCTTGCAGGCCAACGCGGCAATGCCCGGCGTGGTGATGTGATAGTCGATGCGCCACCCCACGTTGTTCGCCCACGCCTGCCCGCGGTTGCTCCACCAGGTGTAGGCGTCTCCGGTGGTTTCCGGATGCAGGCGGCGATATGCATCCACCAGCCCGATCTCATCAAACACCCGCGACAGCCAGGCGCGCTCCTCCGGCAGGAAGCCCGAATTCTTCTGGTTGCTCTTCCAGTTCTTCAGGTCGATTTCCTTGTGCGCGATGTTCCAGTCGCCGCAGATCACCACTTCCTGACCGCATTGCTTCAGTTTCAGCAGATGCGGCAGGAAGGCTTCCATGAAGCGGAACTTGGCCTGCTGGCGTTCGTCGCTGGAGGAGCCGGACGGGCAGTACAGGGAAATCACGGACAGCTTGCCGAAATCGCACTGCACGTAGCGACCCTCGGCATCGAACTCACTGTTGCCGAAGCCGATCTGGATCGCATCCGGTTCGCGCTTCGAATAGACGGCCACGCCGGAATAGCCCTTCTTCTCCGCGTAATGAAAATGGCCGTGATAGCCATGCGGATTCAGGAAGTCCGGCGTCATGTCGCCCGCCTGCGCCTTCAGTTCCTGCACGCAGATGAAATCGGCCTGCTCCTTGCCCATCCAGTCGAAGAAGCCCTTCTTGGCTGCGGAGCGGATACCGTTGAGGTTGGCGGAGACGATCTTGATCATGGGCGTGCTGTAGGGAATTGGAGGCGGCTAGGATAGCGTAAAAGCGGCGGTCTTTCGTCTACGGCGGCAAGGGCGGGAGGGCCGGCACGGAGGTCGGCATCGTCGCCGGCCGAGTGTCAACACGCTCCGTTCACAGCCGATCCGCCGGCGAAATCACGCCATGCCCGCCCCGATTGAGCACATGGAGATAGATCATCGTCGTGGACACGTCGGTGTGGCCAAGCAGCTCCTGCACGGTGCGTATGTCGTAGCCGGACTCAAGAAGATGGGTTGCAAACGAGTGGCGCAGCGTGTGCGTGGAGGCGGGTTTCGTGATTCTCGCCGCATGCACTGCACGCGAGATGGCGCGCTGTATGGTTTGCGTGTACACATGATGCCGCCTTACGACCTTGGAACGCGGGTCGGTGGACTCATGGTCGGAGGGGAAGACCCAGAACCAACCGAGCTGCGTGCCTGCTTTCGGGTACTTGAGCTCAAGAGCGTTAGGCAACATCACTCCCGCGCGATTCAGCGCACGGTCTTCCTCGTACAGCGCACGCGCTGTTGCCACCTGCTCGCGCAAGGGCTGTACCAGTGATAGAGGCAGCATGGTCATTCTGTCCTTGCCGCCCTTACCTTGGCGGACGGTGATCTCCCTTCGCCCGAAGTCCACATCCTTGATGCGTAGCTGCGCGCACTCGGAAACGCGCATTCCCGTCCCGTAAAGAAGGCGGGCAATTAACTGGTGAACGCCGTCCATCTGCTCCAGCACGAGCGTCACTTCCTGTTGTGTAAGAACGGTCGGTCGCTTGGGCGGGCGCTTTGGACGGTTCACGCCTTCGATCCAGCCGAGGTCAATCTTGAGTACTTCCTTGTATAAGAAAAGGAGTGCGCACAAGGCCTGCGTATACGTCGCCCCCGCAACATTCCGCTCATTCACCAAATGCGAGAGGAATGCCCGCACTTGCTCGGCTCCCATATCCCTGGGATGGCGAAGGTCATGAAAGCGGACATACCATCGGCACCAGTAGACGTAGGCCTTTTCCATACTTAAACTGTAGTGCTTGTCGCCGATGCAACGTTTCAGGACGTCGAGCAGTTTTGGTGGTTGATCTGACATGGCTGCGACCCAAGCCGCTTTTGACGATTATTTAATACTGTATATAAAGACAGATATCGTTGCAACCCTATGGTATGGAAGATATTTTGATGAATATCGACGCTGTGCTTAACGGCTTTGCGCCAGACGTATACGGACAGCCGTGTCCTATTAATTAATCAGTTATGAGTCATCCCACGCCAAACGATGAAGCTAAGTCACGCTAAAACTTTCTTGTTAAGCGTAGTCGGGCTTTTTATGCTTTGGCATTTCGGCGGCTACATGCTCGTTAATTTGGACTATTCGATAGTTTCGAAAAGCACCTCTCCTTCAGGAAATCTGAACGTATTCGAGGTGGAAGCTCTTTCCGAAGGCGGCCATGCCCCTTACGGACAACACCTTGTTCTCTCTTCCAGTGGATCAGTACGGAAGCCAGACGATGGATATGTCGTATTTGCGGGATATTGTTATCAACCGCTCTCATACTCTTGGAAGAGCGATGAACACATTAGCGTTACGTGCAAGATCAAAGACAGGATCGATACGCGAACCAAAGCAGAAGTAGTTCAAGGAATAAAAGTGGAGGTGGTATATGAAAAATAGGACCACTCATAACATGTCGCTGAATATGGACGCGCAAGCGCGCCCATTAGCTCGACGTTAGACGGCAGCAAGGCATGTCACTCGAGTCGAGTCTCGCGGCAGTTGAGGTCGTTGTCGTCGACGAGAAGGAACTCTCGGCGTTCACGCGCGAGAGCCAGCACTTTCGCGTTGCCTTCAACCTGTTTCGCGAGACGGCAGGTTACGTTTGCATTCTGGCAAACACTACCGTTGGGCCCACACAAAGCTGGAACATCGGGCAAGCGGTTCTTGGTGGGCACCTGGTGCGGATGTTCAAGTTGATGCGATTCGCCATGGAAGAATCAATCGAACGCCGCGAGGAGATGCTCTCGGTGCTGATCCGGTTGATCGCGGAGTGCGTCATAAACCTGCGGTACCTGATCTTGAATGGCTCACCGGAGTTGGTTCGCTCCTACCTGGCGTACTCACTCCAGCACGAGAAAGAACTGGCTTCCCTGATCCGGACCAACATCAAAGATCGTGGAGGTGAAGTCCTTCCGATCGAAGAAAGGATGCTTCGGTCCATCGCAAGGACGTTTGCGAAGTCCCAGCTCTCCGAGGACGATCTGCCTGCCAAGAAAATACGGAACTGGGGTGAGAAGAATCTCTTTGAGAAGGCAAAGGCGGTTGGCTTGGGGGATGCATACACAGCCATTTTCGGTGGCCCATCGCGCAATGTTCATGGCGGATGGCACGATCTCCTGCAGTACCACCTCGAGTACGACGAACCAGGAATGTTCCGACCGAAACTCGAATTCAAGCGCCCTAGGCCTCAACCTATTTATAGCCTGACGCACCTGATCGCCGAGACGCTTGAAGGTTATGTTGACCTGCTGAACCACCCTGGACTCAGCGAAGTGGCAGATCGGCTGAGGGACTTGGATGAGCGAAACTACACGGCATCCGACGCACACGAACGATACTTGGTCGCGAAGCATGCCGTCTAACAAGTCGTTCGGCGCGGACAAGCACCGGCTGGGCGCCGCGAAGCGTGCTGGTGAGCATACGCCTCGCGGCGCCCAGCCGGTGCGTGCCGGTCAACTCCGACGTTAGCCGTGAACCTGCCATTTGCACTAGGGAAGCCGTTGGCATGAGTGACGAGAAAATCGGGTTGATCTTCCAAACCGTCAAGGAGTCCCGCGGGCCGCACATGTTTGTGCAGTACACGCCGGCAAGCGAGAACATGCCTTTCGCATCGCTTGTGTTGGTCTATACGAAGGAGGTTGACCTCCAAGAGGCGGCGAAGAAGATAGAAGAGGAGGCTAGGATGTGGTTTTGCCGCTATCCAGTGCCGCTCGTCGCGTGTGCGGTCGGTGAGGGCGACGATGCCCTGGATGTCTCGGGTGGTGAGGGGAAGCGTGACCTCCTTGTCTCCTCCGTAAGCGGGGAGGTCGTTTTCGAGTGGGGACGCTTGGGCGAGTTCAAAATGCCGCCTTTCTCTCCGGACCCGCAAACGCTGCTACGTGCTTATAGCTCCTTGCCGCATAGTACGCTAGCCCAACGGAAAGCCCGTACGCGAACACAAGCGCTTAAGCAGCGGGCGGGTATCAGGCTGCTCCTCGGCATTCTGTTTGTGCGAAGAGCGGTGGTTCCTGCCGTAATCGCACTTGCCTTCTATCTGCATCCTGTTTTGGGCTTTCTCGGTCTGCTCGGAGCCCTTGCTGATGCTGCTGTTGGAGGCTTGAGGGTGTTGGGCTATCTTCCGAAGAGCAAACGGGAGCTTGCTGAGGAGGAGAGGCGTCGCAGGATGGAGCATCACGATTACCACTGTCGCCTAAATCCAATTGGCTTCGCGGCGCTGAAGGCCGAGAACCTCGGCGCGAGCCTACGCGAGGACGCCCGTGAAGAGGCGAGGCGACTCCACGGGGAAGCAAGCGGCTCACAGGTCGATGCAATCGAGGTGAAGCCGTCGGCTGAGCTTCAGCGTTAGCCACCACATGCCGCACCCCATCGCCCAACAATGGCTCACGGCGTTTGGCAATGTGCCGCCCGTGGGTTTCCTTTGCCGCCGAGCGTTCGCTGATCGCTGGCTGCGTGTCCATAGCCTTCCAGAGGCTAAGCGGTACGCGGAGAGCGAGAGTGAGTATTGGGAGCTACTTCGGCGTCAGAACGCTGTCGCAACGCACGTCCTCGGGGATGATGCGAAATGCCTCTTGTTCATCACCCGATTTGGCGAAGCAAGAGATTGGAAAGCAGCAGAGGAGTTGCCGCTACCGGCTCCACCGGAGCATGTTCTGTCCGTCGAAGTAGATGGTGAAGAACTTCAGTTCTTCGCCTTGCCCGTTGTCTGGCGAGAGGCATCTCTCAACGAACTCATCGTTGCGGTGGCGGACGATCGAACGGGCCCAATCCTGATTGCGAACCCGAACCGCGGCAGCATCTACGCTCCCTACGACGGAGGAGCAGATTTGTTTCTCCAATTATCAGAGGTCGCTATGTCCGCTCGCGTCATGTTCGGCCCCTGGTTGTCAGGCCGAGAGGATGGTTTGTGAGAGTGGTGGCTCACCCCTCCATCGAGCGGACCGCCGCAAGCTGCGCTTGAGTCCGCCGCTCATGTCGAACGTTAGAGCTATGTTTGGCGCTGGCGTCCCGAGTGGAGAACTCTATTTTCTGACGGTACTGCTGTATTGCTTATTCGTTGCCGTGGCGATAAAGCATGGGGCCGCGCTGTTCCCAGGTAAGGATGATTCACCATGGGTAGACAGAAAGCTTCGACTGCTCTGGCCCTTTACATTCTTGGCCATTCTTCCGGCAATAATAATTTGGATACTATTTACTATGTTCGGCTTGAAGAATGTGGCTAATGTCGCATTCTGGGTAATGTGGCTGTTAGGGCTTGCGGCACTTTGCTACCTTTCCCTCTTTGGCAAGAAGGACAAGGGAGGCGCATCCGTGCAAACAGTGTTGAGTAGCCTTGGACTGATGTGCATTGCAATGCTTGTTTCTTTAGCAGCAACGTACATTTTTATAAACACCATGTTTTGAGCCCGTATGCAAACAAGGCCAGTCTCTAACTCGAAACTCGACACTGACACGCATGCGTGCCGGTCAATATGGCGTTAGCGTTTAAGGTATGAAAGCAGCACAAACGGTTCTAGGTGTAAGTTGCATCGTCGTCGCAGCGGCCATTCTGTTCGCTGTTCCAGAAACATATTTGGCGAACGCTGGCAGGCACAAGGATGGTTTTCTTTTCGTTGGACTGGCAGAAGTTTTTGGGGAACTCGGAGCGCGTTACTTCTTCTCCTTACCGTTTGCCGTGCTGGGATTTGTAGTGCTGCGCAGAGCATGGCAATCGAAAAAGCATGAAGCTAACACGTCGTTGCACACCGACGCCAAAAGGCGCCGGTGAACTCAATCGTTCGGTCCGAGGAGGACCCATCCGCGATGAAGCTGCGTAGTGCGCACGCCGGTGATGCGGAAAAACTCGCGAAGCTCTTTGAGCAACTCGGCTACGCTTGTTCTACTTCGGAGCTGGTTGAACGTATGGCCAGCAGAGTCAATTCACACAACGAGATCTTTGTCGCGGAAATCAGCGAAGATGTGGTCGGGGTAGTCGTCTTTAACATCGTTCTTCCTGTTCACGAATCTGGCAAATGGTGCGTGGTGTCTGCGCTCGTGGTCGATGAGTCTGTTCGAGGCAAAGGTATCGGCGCCGCCCTTCTAGCACATGTAAAGTTGCACGCAATGAGGCTGGGTTGCACCCAAATCGAACTGTCCAGCAACGAATCCAGGAAGGAGGCACACGCCTTCTATGAGAGCAATGGGTTCGCTGAGAAGAGAAAGCGATTCGTGCGGATGCTTGGGGCTTAACCCCTCGGTCAACGCGACCCGTACCAGCAGGCGGCTTGGGGCGCGAGACCGTCCCGCCTATCATCAGCCGCGCGCACCAAGCCGCCTGCTGGCACTGTAGGGTTACCTCAAACGCTAACGTGGCCGTCAAAACTGCCCTTTGGACTCAGACGGCAACTATTGCAGCGAAACGACGGCGTTCCACGCCGCATCACACCCATTCATGACAGCCGCCGCGCATCGCAACATCTACCCCCATGCGTACAGCGCCACACGCCTCCCGGTACAATCCCGGCTTGTCACCATCCAGTCAGAGGCAATCGTGAGCAAGCTCCGCCAGGATTTCATCGAATTTTCCGTTTCCGCCGGCGTGCTGCGCTTCGGCGAGTTCGTCACCAAGGCCGGCCGCAACACGCCGTACTTCTTCAATGCCGGCCTGTTCAACGATGGCGCGAACCTGGGCAAGGTCGCCGATTTCTATGCCCAGACCCTGCTCGATTCCGGGATCGAGTTCGATATGCTGTTCGGGCCGGCGTACAAGGGCATCACGCTCGCGTCCGCAACCGCGGTGTCGCTCGCGCGCAAGGGCCGCAACGTGCCGTTCGCGTTCAATCGCAAGGAAGCCAAGGACCACGGCGAAGGCGGCACCATCGTCGGCGCCAGGCTGCAGGGCAAGGTCGTGATCGTCGACGACGTGATCACCGCCGGCACCTCGGTGCGCGAGTCGGTCGAGATGATCCGCGCCGCGGGCGCCACCCCATGCGCGGTGCTGATCGCACTGGACCGCATGGAGCGCTCGGGCAAGGATGGCGAGCTGTCGGCGCACTCCGCCGTGCAGGAAGTGGCGAAGGCCTACGGCATGCCGGTGATCTCGATCGCCAACCTCGACGACTTGTTCGAATATCTGTCCGGCGCCGGCGCCAATGCGGAACTGGGCAAGTACAAGGATGCCGTGGCGGCGTACCGGCGCAAGTACGGCACAGCCTGACCCGGCTCCCGCCCGCCGTGGTGTGCGCCCGGCCGTTTTACGCGTCGTTTGCTCGGGAGGAAGACCATGCCAACTGCCGATACCCTCGAGATTCGCCCGCTCACATCGAATGAGCTGCCGCTGATGCACGCATTGCTGACAATGTTCGGTGAGGCGTTCAACGAAGTCGATACCTACGGCGCCAAGCGGCCTTCGGCGGCCTATCTCGGGCGCCTTCTCGATCGGGACGATTTCATTGCGCTGGTCGCAATGAAGAACGGTGAAGTCATCGGCGGGCTGGCCGCCTATGACCTGCACAAATTCGAGCAGGAACGCAGCGAGATCTACATCTACGATCTTGCGGTCGCGCAGGCGCATCGCCGGCAAGGCATCGCGACGGCCTTGATCCTTGCGTTGAAGAAGATCGCCCGGGCGCGGGGCGCTTATGTCGTCTTCGTGCAGGCCGACGGCGACGATGCACAGGCGATCGCACTGTATTCGCGGCTGGGGCTGCGCGAAGACGTGGTGCACTTCGATATCCCGCTTTCCGATCAGGAATGACTGCGTAGCTGTTTTCCCGGGTCGATCTGCCCCGCCGTCGCCCCTCGTTGGACGAGGGTGAGAATAATGATATGGTCCGGGATTGAAACCGGCAATTCCGGAGAGAGGGGGAGCAACGACGATGACCCAGCAAGTGAAGATCCTTGCCTTCGACGTTTTCGGCACCGTGGTCGATTGGCACGGCAGCGTCTCGCGCGAGATCGACGCGATGAATCTCGGCATCGACGGCGACACGTTCGCACTCGCATGGCGCGAGGGCTACCGACCGGCGATGCAGCGCGTCATGTCCGGCGAAACGGGCTGGACCCTGATCGACGATCTGCACCGGATGATCCTCGATGGCCTGCTCGAACGCTTCGGCGTGCGGCACCTCAGCGAGGCGGACAAATGCCACCTGAACCGCGTCTGGCATCGCCTTGATCCCTGGCCGGATTCGGTACATGGTCTCGCAAGGCTCAAGTCGCGATTCATGGTGTGCTCGCTGTCCAACGGCAACATCGGCCTGCTCGCGGACATGGCCAAGCATGCGGGCCTGCCGTGGGATTGCATTCTCTCGGCGGAAATCTTCCGCGCCTACAAGCCCGATCCGGCCACCTATCAAGGCGTCGCGCGGATCTTCGATGTGCGTCCGGAGCAGGTGATGATGGTGGCAGCACACCAGGACGACCTTGCCGCCGCGCGCGCCGCGGGGCTCAGGACGGCCTACATCGAGCGGCCCTACGAATTTGGCCGCTCGCGCCCGAAGGATGTGTCGCCCGATCCGGCAAACCTGCTGCATGCGACCAACATCGGCCATCTTGCCGACCTGCTCGACTGCTGATTTCACATCGCCCGGCCGCGCCGCGGCCTTCACCGGAGGCCCATGCACATGGAAAGCCTGCGTATTTCCACT
This sequence comes from Noviherbaspirillum sp., assembly GCA_035540575.1. Taxonomy (GTDB): domain Bacteria; phylum Pseudomonadota; class Gammaproteobacteria; order Burkholderiales; family Burkholderiaceae_D; genus Noviherbaspirillum. The sequence continues at coordinate 2,544 of DATLGF010000482.1, read as the reverse complement.
GCGGCTGAAGACCAGGATATCGCGCTCATCCATGATTTCCTGTCGCGGGAATCGGCCTGGGCGAAGGGAATACCGATCGAGCTGGTGCGCGAATCGATCCGCAATTCGCTGAACTTCGGTGGCTTCATCGGCCCTGCGCAAGTGGCGTATGCGCGGGTGATCACCGATTACGCAACCTTCGCCTACCTGGTCGACGTGTTCGTGCTTGAATCCCACCGCGGCAAGGGCTATGCCGATCAGCTGATGCGCGCTGTTCTTGATCATCCCCGGCTGCAGGGGCTGCGCAGGTTCATGCTGGCCACCAGCAGCGCGCACGGGCTGTATGCGAAGTTTGGATTCACCGCGCCCGTGCGCCCGCACACCCTGATGGAGCGCTTCAACCCTGATGCGTATCTGGAGCGGAGGACGCCAGGTGCCGGCTAGCACGACCTTCCTGCTGACAGCGCTGGCGATGATCGCCTTTGCCGGCAACTCGCTGCTGTGCCGCCTCGCGTTGAAGGACACCGGCATCGACGCGGCCGGCTTTACCGCCATCCGCCTGCTGTCCGGTGCGCTCACGCTCTGGATGCTGGTGCGGCTGCGAGGGAGCGTTCCCGCGGGCGCCGGCACATGGCGTTCGGCGCTGGCCCTGTTCGCTTATGCGGTCTTCTTTTCCTATGCGTACGTCAACCTGTCCGCCGCCACCGGGGCGCTGCTGCTGTTTGGCGCGGTCCAGGCCACGATGATCGGCTATGGACTCTGGACCGGCGAGCGTTTCGGCCTGTGGCGCTCGCTGGGGCTGGCGTGCGCGCTGGCCGGCCTGGTCGGCCTGTTGATGCCCGGGCTGTCGGCGCCGCCGTTGTCGGGTTCGGTGCTGATGCTGCTGGCCGGCGTCGCCTGGGGCGTCTATTCGCTGTTCGGCCGGGGCGTCGTCGATCCGCTGGCCGTGACCGCCGGCAATTTCAACCGAGCGGCGCTTCTCGGCATCGCGCTCGCGATCGTCGCGCTGCCATGGCTCGCGCCGGACTGGCGCGGCGCGTGGTATGCGATCCTCTCCGGCGCACTTGCCTCCGGCGTCGGCTATGCGATCTGGTACAAGGCCTTGCCGGCGCTGCGCGCGACGAGTGCCGCCACGATTCAGCTGAGCGTGCCGGTCATCGCTGCCGCCGGCGGAGTGGTCCTGCTTGGCGAGGCAATCTCACTGCGCCTCGTGCTCGCGTCGATCGCGGTGCTTGGCGGCATTGCGCTGGTGGTGCTCGTCAAGGAAGGACTCCCGGCCGGAGACGCAGCGCATCCGCGCGCGGATTGAGCCATCCGGTTGAGCCGCCGCATTGAGCCGCCGCATTGAGCCGCCGCATTGAGCCACCGCATTGAGCCACATTAACGCCGGTTGTTCGAACCGGCCACCGGCCGCATGGTCCCATCTCCATGCGAACCGCGAAAAAAGCGTGGATCTGGATCGGGGGCGGCCTTGTTGCGCTGCTTGCGCTCATCGTGGTTCTCCTCACCGTGATCAACTGGAATTTCGCGCGTCCCTGGCTGGCCGAACGCATTGAAGACGGCACCGGCCGCAGTTTCGCGATCCATGGCGATCTGGAAGTGCGCTGGCGCGCGCCGGAACAGATGCAGACCGGGTGGCGCCGCTTCGCGCCATGGCCGCACTTTCGCGCGCATCAAATCGAACTGGGCAATCCGGAATGGGCCGAGACCGGTCCGAACATGCTCACCGTGCCGCAAGTCGATTTCACGCTCAATCCGCTTGCGCTGTTGCGCAGGCATGTCACGATCTCCTCGCTGCTTTTCACCGATCCCGAGCTGGCGCTGGAGATCAATGAAGACGGCGAGAACAACTGGACCTTCCGCGAGCGCGACCCGGAGTCGCGCTGGGAGGTGGAGCTGGAAGACCTGTTCCTGAACAACGGTACGGTGCGCCTGCTCAACCGGGCGCGCCCGGCCGACGTCACCGCGCGGGTCCAGACGGGCGCGGACGGCAGCGCGACGTTCGAGCTCGAAGGCAATGTCGCCGGTGAGGAAGTCAGCGGCGGCGGCAAGGTGGGTGCGCTGCTCGGCCTGCGCGAAGACCGCCCGTTTCCGGCCGAGGCCCGCGTCACGATCGGCGACAGCGAAATCACGGCGGCCGGCACGGTGACCAATCCGCGCCAGCCGTCGGCGCTCGACGTCCAGCTCAATATAAAGGGCGCGAGCATGGCCCAGCTGTTTCCGTTCACCGGAATTGCATTGCCCCACAGGCCGCGCTTCTCCACCGAAGGCCGGGTCGTCGGCTCGCTGGCGCGCGATGGTTTGCACCTGCGCTATGAGGACTTCAGCGGCAAGGTCGGGTCCAGCGACATTGGCGGCACCCTCGAATATCTGCGTCGTGAACCGCGCCCGCTGCTGCGCGGCAAGGTGGTCTCGCAGCGGCTGGATCTCGACGACCTGGGCGCGCTGCTCGGCGCCGACGACGAGAAGGCGCGCAAGCGCCGCGGCGAAGACTGGAAGCAGCCGGAAGGGCGGGTGCTGCCGGCGCGTCCCTTCGGCACCGACCGCTGGGACCAGGTGGATGTG
>DATLGF010000481.1:0-10932 GCA_035540575.1 Noviherbaspirillum sp. | reverse complement strand
CCTGCTCAATTCCAACGGCGAGCGCTTCATGGAGCGTTACGCGCCCACGCTGAAGGACCTGGCGCCGCGCGACTTCGTCTCGCGCTCGATGGACCAGGAAATCAAGGAAGGCCGCGGCTGCGGCCCGAACAAGGACCACGTGCTGCTGGATCTGCGCCACATCGGCGCCGACACGATCAAGAAGCGCCTGCCGTCGATCCTGGAAATCGGACACAAGTTCGCCAACGTCGACGCGACCAAGGAACCGATCCCGGTCGTGCCGACGATTCACTATCAGATGGGCGGCATCCCGACCAACATCCACGGCCAGGTCGTTGTGCCGAAGAATGGTGCGCAGGAAGTGGTCAACGGGATGTACGCGATCGGCGAATGCGCCTGCGTCTCCGTACACGGTGCGAACCGCCTCGGCACCAACTCGCTGCTGGATCTCGTGGTGTTCGGCCGCGCCGCCGGCAATCACATCGTCGCGCAGAACCTGAAGGCGAAGAGCCACAAGCCGCTGCCGGCCGACGCCGGCGATGTCGCCCTCGAGCGCCTCGCGCGCCTGGAAAGCAGCACCGGTTCCGAGCGCGTGCAGGATGTTGCCAACGCGATCCGCTCCACCATGCAGCAGTACTGCGGCGTGTTCCGCACCGACGAGCTGCTGCAGGCCGGCGTACAGAAGATCATGGAACTCGACGAGCGCCGCAAGCACGTCGCGTTCAAGGACAAGTCCAAGGTCTTCAACACCGCCCGCGTGGAAGCGCTGGAACTGGACAACCTGATCGAAACGGCGAAGGCCACCATCGTCTCGGCGGCGGCGCGCAAGGAATCGCGCGGCGCCCATGCCCATCGCGACTACGAGAAGCGCGATGATGAAAACTGGATGAAGCACACCTTGTGGTTCTCCGACGGCAACCGCCTCGACTACAAGCCGGTCAACACCAAGCCGCTGACCGTGGAAACCTTCAAGCCGAAAGCACGTACTTTCTAAAAGGCCAGAACATGCCTCGTACCCTGAAATTCAAGATCTACCGCTACGATCCGGACAAGGATGCCAAGCCGTACATGCAGGACCTGACGGTCGAACTGCAGGACACCGACAAGATGCTGCTCGACGCCCTGCAGCGCATCAAGTCCGACGTCGACGATTCGCTGGCGCTGCGTCGCTCCTGCCGTGAAGGCGTGTGCGGCTCCGACGCGATGAACATCAACGGCAAGAACGGGCTGGCCTGCACGACCAACCTGAACGAACTGTCCGAGCCGATCGTGCTGCGCCCGCTGCCCGGACTGCCGGTGATCCGCGACCTGATCGTGGACATGACGCAGTTCTTCAAGCAGTATCATTCGATCAAGCCGTACCTGATCAACGACAGTATTCCGCCGGAGAAAGAGCGCCTGCAGACCCCGGCCGAACGCGAGGAACTCGACGGCGTCTACGAGTGCATCCTGTGCGCGTGCTGCTCGACCTCGTGTCCGTCGTTCTGGTGGAACCCGGACAAGTTCGTCGGTCCCGCCGGCCTGCTGCAGGCCTACCGCTTCATCGCGGACAGCCGCGACGAAGCGACCAACGAACGCCTGGACAATCTGGAAGATCCGTATCGCCTGTTCCGTTGTCATTCGATCATGAACTGCGTGGATGTCTGCCCGAAGGGGCTGAATCCGACGCGCGCGATCGGCAAGATCAAGGAACTGATGGTGCGTCGCGCGGTTTAACCCGCACCGGCGGAAGCGTTTCGCTTCCGCCTTATTTCATCTGTCCTGCAGGGGCAGGGCAGACGAAATAAGCAAGAGGAAACATGTCGATTACGCACCAAGCCGACCCCGTCAAACGAGCGCGCCTGCGCTGGCGCGCGCGGCGCGGCTTGCTGGAAAACGATCTGATCATCACGCGCTTTCTCGACGCGCACGAGACCGCTCTCACCGACGAGGAAGTCGACGCGCTGTCGCGCTTGCTCGAGCTGGCCGACAATGAACTGATGGATTTGCTGCTCGCGCGCAAGGAACCCGAAGGCGAGGTCGACCAGCCTCATGTTCGAGCGTTGTTGGCGCGCCTGCGCGCTGCCTGAGGCGGCATCTGCAATGCGGGAAGTTTTTGTTTTTCCGTTTTTTTCACTCCAGCCTCACCCCTGGCCTTAGCAAAGAAGGAAGAGACATGACCAACTCCGATACCAAAGCAACGCTGTCGTTCTCCGACGGCTCTCCGTCGCTCGATCTGCCGATCTACAAGGGCACGATCGGTCCCGACGTGATCGACATCCGCAAGCTGTACGGGGCGACCGGCAAGTTCACATACGACCCGGGCTTCATGTCCACCGCGGCCTGCAATTCGTCGATCACCTACATCGACGGCGACAAGGGTGAGCTGCTGTACCGCGGCTATCCGATCGAGCAGCTCGCGGTGAACTGCGACTTCCTCGAGACCTGCTACCTGCTGCTGAACGGCGAGCTGCCGACCGCCGCCCAGAAGCAGAAGTTCGTCAGCACCGTGACCAACCACACGATGGTGCACGAGCAGATGCAGTTCTTCTTCCGCGGCTTCCGTCGCGACGCCCACCCGATGTCGGTACTGGTCGGTACCGTCGGCGCGCTGTCCTCGTTCTATCACGACTCGCTGGACATCAACGACCCGCATCATCGCGAAGTGTCGGCGATCCGCCTGATCGCCAAGCTGCCGACGCTGGTCGCGATGTCGTACAAATATTCGATCGGCCAGCCGTTCATCTATCCGCGCAACGACCTGTCCTACAGCGCGAACTTCATGCGCATGATGTTCGCGACTCCGTGCGAGGACTACAAGGTCAATGACGTGCTGGTGCGCGCGCTCGACCGCATCCTAATCCTGCACGCCGACCACGAGCAGAACGCCTCGACCTCGACCGTGCGCCTGGCCGGCTCGTCCGGCGCCAACCCGTTCGCCTGCATTGCGGCTGGCATCGCCTGCCTGTGGGGCCCGGCGCACGGCGGCGCGAACGAAGCAGCACTGCAGATGCTGGAAGACATCCAGCAGCAGGGCGGTGTCGAGCGCATCGGCGAGTTCATCGCCAAGGTCAAGGACAAGAGCTCGAACGTGAAGCTGATGGGCTTCGGCCACCGCGTGTACAAGAACTACGACCCGCGCGCGAAGCTGATGCGCGAAACCTGCCACGAAGTGCTGAACGAACTGGGCCTGCACGACGACCCGCTGTTCAAGCTGGCGATGGCGCTGGAGAAGATCGCACTGGAAGACGACTACTTCGTGCAGCGCAAGCTGTATCCGAACGTCGATTTCTACTCCGGCATCGTGCAGCGCGCGCTCGGCATCCCGGTCTCGCTGTTTACCGGCATCTTCGCGATGGCGCGTACCGTCGGCTGGATCGCCCAGTGGAACGAGATGATCTCGGATCCGGAGCAGAAGATCGGCCGCCCGCGCCAGCTATTCGTCGGTTCGCCGCGCCGCGACGTCCCTGCAATCGACAAGCGCGCCTGAGCTTTCGTCTGATCCCGGCTCCGTCCCGGAGCGCTCGTACAAAACCCGCCGCAAGGCGGGTTTTTTTTGCGCGCATCGTTCCTGCAACGTTAGTGCGGCGCAGCATGGCAATGTCGCCGCCGGACCCGGGAAGGGTGTGGCCTGTAAGGTTGTTGTAAGGACGGTGCACAACCATGGTGATGCAGTAAACCGCCTTGCGATTGCGCAGGGCATCCAGAAGTAGTCGGTCCGCAGCTCCGCAAGGGGTACAAAACTATATCGAGGAGTCAACCATGCAGCTCTCTGCCAAGCACGAAGAGTACTGGCATAGAAACCTGAAGATAACAGGGGTCCTGTTAGCGATCTGGTTCTTTGTCACGTTCTTCTTCGGTTTCTTTGCGCGCGAACTCAGTTCGATCACGCTACTGGGCTTCCCGCTACCGTTCTATATGGCGGCGCAAGGATCGCTCATCGTGTACGTGCTGATCATCTGGTACTACGCGCGCTACATGAACGATCTGGATAACGAATATGGCGTTCATGAAGGGGAGGACTGAACATGGCGACCAGTCAATCGGCATTTAACCAGCAGCTGAAGAAGTACTACACCTTCTACACCGGCGGCTTCTTCACCTTCATCGTCCTGCTCGCGCTGGCCGAGTTCGCCGGCATGCCGGCCCGATGGATCGGCTACATCTTCCTGTTCGCGACGATCGGCCTGTATGCGGGCATCGGCATCATGAGCCGCACCGCAGACGTATCCGAGTACTATGTGGCGGGTCGTCGCGTGCCGGCGGTGTTCAACGGCATGGCAACCGGTGCGGACTGGATGTCGGCAGCATCCTTCATCGGTATGGCCGGCACGCTCTACGCCACCGGCTACGATGGCCTAGCCTTCATCATGGGCTGGACCGGCGGCTACTGCCTGGTGGCGCTGTTCCTCGCACCCTACCTGCGCAAGTTCGGCCAGTTCACGATTCCGGACTTCTTGGGCGCCCGCTACGGCGGCAACCTGCCGCGCCTGATCGGCGTGCTGGCTGCCATCATCGTGTCGTTCACCTACGTGGTTGCGCAGATCTACGGTGTGGGCATCATCACCTCGCGCTTCACCGGCCTGGAGTTCGGCATCGGTGTGTTCGTCGGTCTGGCCGGCATCCTGGTGTGCTCGTTCCTCGGTGGCATGCGTGCGGTAACCTGGACCCAGGTCGCGCAATACATCATCCTGATCGTCGCCTACATGATCCCGCCCGTCTGGCTCGCGGCCAAGCAGACCGGCGTGCCGATCCCGCAGGTCGTCTACGGTGTCCAGCTGGAAAAGGTGAGTGCCCGCGAAAAGGTCCTCAACGACGCCAGCACGCCTGACGGCGCGAAGGAAGCCGAGGTGCGCGCGATCCTGAAGGGCCGCGCCGACGCCGCCAACGAAAAGCTGAAGAATCCGGAAGCGGCATTCGCGGCTGACCGTGCGGCGCTGGAACAGAAGGTCGCCGAGCTGACCGGCGCCAATGCACCCGCAGATCAGGTTGACGCCGCAAATGCAGCACTCGCGAACTATCCGAAGGATGTGGAGGCCGCCAAGGCCATGTGGAACAGGGACAAGGGGCTCGCGGCCCGCGCCGGTCCTATCAAGGCCCATGCCGAACCGTTCGCCGGTCCGACCGAGGAAGCCCGCAACAAGGCACGCCTGAACTTCCTCACACTGGTGTTCTGCCTGATGGTCGGTACCGCGGCGCTGCCACACATCCTGATGCGCTTCTACACCACGCCCAGCGTGAAGGAAGCGCGGCGCTCGGTGTTCTTCTCGCTGTTCTTCATCTTCCTGCTGTACTTCACCGCCCCGGCCTTGGCCGTGCTGGTGAAGTTCGACATCTACCATAACCTGGTGGGCAGCTCGTTTGCCTCCCTGCCAGCATGGGTGGGTGCGTGGGCGAAGGTGGATCCGACGCTGATGAACATCGCGGATCTGAACGGCGACGGCATCGTGCAGCTGGCGGAAATCGTGATCGGCGGTGACCTGATCGTGCTGGCCACGCCGGAAATTGCCGGTCTGCCGTACGTGATCTCGGGCATGGTGGCAGCCGGCGGTCTGGCGGCCGCGCTCTCGACCGCTGACGGTCTGCTGCTGACGATCGCCAACGCGCTGTCGCACGACGTGTACTACAAGGTGATCGACCCGAACGCGACCACGACTCGTCGTATCGCGATCGCCAAGACCCTGCTGCTCGTCGTTGCGCTGCTGGCCGCCTACGTAACCTCGCTGAAACCGGGGGACATCCTGTTCCTGGTCGGCGCGGCGTTCTCGCTGGCGGCTTCCGCGTTCTTCCCGGCGCTTGTGTGCGGCGTGTTCTGGCGCCGCGCGAACAAGACCGGGGCGGTGGTCGGCATGTTGGCCGGTCTGGGCATCTGCATGTACTACATGATCCAGACCTACCCGTTCTTCGGCGTCAATGCGCCGCAGTGGTTCGGCATCGCGCCGATCTCGGCAGGTATCTTCGGTATCCCGGTCGGCTTCGCCGGCGTGATCATCGGCAGCCTGCTGACGCCGGCACCGGCGCGCGAGATCCAGGAGCTGGTGACCACCGTGCGCTATCCGAACCTGGATGGGGACGGTGCTGCTACCGCCCCGAGCGGAGTCACCAAGCCGGCCTGATGTCAGCTTGAGCAGTAGTAAAAAGGCCCGCGCAAGCGGGCCTTTTTTCATGGAGGTGTCGAAAAGTGAAGAGCCTTCAACCGGCCGTCGCGGCACATCGGCCGCCTCGCGACGAGGGCCGGAATGCAGCGGCTACCTGATGTCATCCCGACGGAAGTCCGGATCCGGCGACTTTCTGTACAGGGTGCTCTGGCACTTGCCGTGACGGCCGAGGGAACGTATCCAAGTGAAGCAACAAGACTCTGGAGGTAGTGAGCGACGCTGGACCCCGGCTTTCGCCGGGGCGACAAGAAGTGGTGCGTGCGCCGTCGCGGTGTAGTCCGTCAAGGAACCCCCGACGGACTACACCGCCATGTCCTTGATCAGGTACTGAAGATCGCTGCGCTGCGTATCCTGCACAAGCTGGCGGCAGCTCAACGGCCCGATGCGATGCAGGTAGAGAGCGACTTCCTTTACGCGCTCCGGATTGTTCAGGCGGTGGTGGGCCATGCCGAGCGCGTACCACGCATAGGTGTTCATCGGTTGCAGGCGCGACGCTTCCTCGAGCGCGTTGGCCGCCTCGTCATGGCGGCCCAGCGCGGCGTAGGCCATGCCCATGCCGTACCACGCCCGATCCAGCGTCGGCTTGAGCTGCACGGCTTCGCGGAAGCAGCTAATCGCCTCCTCGCGCCGGCCCTGCTGGTCATGGACGTAGCCGAGGTTGAAGATGATGTCGGCGTGGCCCGGCTTGATGCGCAGCGCTTCGCGATAGAAAATCTCGGCCTGCGCATAGTCCTCCCGCTGCACGTGGATCAGCGCAATCGCCACAGCCGCCTTGAAGAACTGCGGGTCATGCTGCAGCGCGAGGCGGTAGTCGTCGAGCGCCCGGTCCTGTCGCTTGAATGTCTCGAACAAGCGGGCACGGAGAAAGTGGCGGTGCTTCTCGAAGTTCATTGCAGCCTTTCCTTGGCCTGGAAATCGATGAACGCATTATGGCTTGGCTGCGCGCCTGCGCTCAAGTCGATTTTCGATGCGCCACAGCGGCAATGCTCGGCTAGAATACATTCACACATAACAAGGCCAAGAGCCAGAGTGAGACACCCGATGAATCCTCCCGAACTGTTTCTGATCAGCGTAGCGCGTGTGCTTGTCGAGGTCGCCCTGTTTACGTTGGTTGGGCAGGCGGTTCTGGCCATCTTCGCGGGCAAGTCGCGCGAGCGCAACGTCGTCTATCGCCTGATGCAGACGATCACCGGCCCCGCCGTCAAGACCGTGCGCTTCGTCACGCCTCGCTTCATCATCGATGCGCACATTCCGTTCGTGACCTTCTTCCTGTTGTTCTGGATCTGGATCGCGCTTGCGGCATTCAAGCGCTATGTCTGCGTTACGCAGGGCCTGGTCTGCTAAGCCGGGACAGGCACCGGCCCTATCTATAGCTGATAGTCGAGCTTCAGGCGCGTCTGCAGCTTGCGCGCCTGCTTGAACGCCTGCTTCAGGATCTGCCGCTCGAATTCATTGAGGTCGTCGGGGTCGATGCGGTTCGCGCCCGTCGACTGGCCGCGCAGCCTGTGCTGGTGGCGCAGGCGCAACAGCTGTATGTAGAAGAAGCTGTCCACAATGGCGGCCGCATCGTCGGCCGAGTAGGCAATTTTCTCCATCACCGCCCTGAGCCGTTGCGCGGTACTGGTATGCGCGACGCCATGCGCAAGCGCCAGGATGCGGGCACTGTCGACGAATGGCCACGCTCCGTACATCTTCAGATCGATCGTGTGAGGGAACTCGCGCGGCCGGTCGAACACGAACTCCCGGATCAGCCCCAGCGGAGGCTGGCATTGCAGTGCATTGGCTGCCATGTGGCGCAGGAAGATTGGCTGGCTTGCGCAGGCTTCCAGCACCCAGCCGCGCAGGCTGCGGCTCAGCTCGTCGTTTCCGTACAACGGTCGGAAATCAAAAAAGATCGAGGCGAACAGCAAGGCCTCGGGCTCGGCCGCACGTATCCAGCCTGCGAATGTGTTGCGCCATTCATCCGACGACAGACACCACATCGGATTGCCGGCCATGATATTGCCCTTGCAGAGCAGGAAGCCGCAGGCGTCCAGCTTGCGGTTCACGGCCTGCGCAAATGGAAGCAGTCGCGCGCGCAGCGCATCCGCTTCGCCTTTGGCGCAGGCGAAGATGATGCCGTTGTCCTGATCCGTGCTGAACGTCTGCTCGAAGCGGCCTTCCGAACCGAGCGCGATCCAGCACCAGTCGATGCCGCCGAGGTCGAATTCGGCCAGCGTGAGCTCGATGATGCGCAAGGTCAGCAGGTCGTTCAGCGTCGAGATGAAGTGCGTAAGCTGCTCGGCTCCGACGCCTTGCGCGAGCATGCTGTGTGCAAGCTTGCGTATTTCGCCCGATGCATGCACCAGCGAGTCCATGTCGCCGGCGCCGGCGATCTCGGCGCTGACGTCCTTGATGCCCACGCGCTGGAGGGCATAGAGATCGTTCTGCGACACGATGCCGGCAAGGCGCCCGGCGTCGTCCACCACGAGCACATGCCGGACCTTGCGCCGCGCCATCAGCAGCGCCGCCTGATAGGCGGTCGCCTCGCGGCCTAGCGAGACCGGATCGGGCGTCATCACACTCGAAATAGATTGCCCGGAGTCGGCCGCAGGCAGGGAGATGCGACGAAGCACGTCCTGCAGCGTGAAGATGCCAAGCGGCGCACCTGTGGCGGGATCGGCAATGATGACTGAGCCGACCTTGTGCTGTTCCATCAGCTGCATCGCCTCCCGTACGCTCGCTTGCGGACCGACCCAGACGGGATCGCCGCGGGCGATGCTGCCCAGCGTGCTGTACATCGTGCGGCTCGCTTGCGGCGCCGGTGCGTCCTGTGCTTCGGCCATTTCAGTACCCCACCTTCGCGTAATAGGTGCGTGCCGACGCCTCGCGCGCCTGGCGCAAGGTATGTATGCCCTGGGCGGCGAGCAGCGGAATCAGCTTCAGCAGGACCTCGCCGGTCACGATCGCATCGCCGAGCGCGGTGTGGCGGCCCACGAGAGCCACGCCCAGGCGTTCCGCGATCGATTCGAGACTGTGCAGATCCTGGTTCGGATGCACAACGGCGGAAAGCAGCAGGGTATCGAGCACAGGCTGGCGAAACGCCACGCCGGTCGCGTTCTCCTTCAGCTGCAGGAAGCGCATGTCGAATGCGGCGTTGTGGGCGACCAGCACCGTGTCCTGGCAGAACGCATGAAAGCGCGGCAGTACGCGTTCTATGGTCGGCTGGCCGACCACCATGTCCTGGGTGATGCCGTGCACGCGGACGGAGGCGGCGGTGATCGGGCGGCGCGGATCGATCAATTGCTCGAACACCTCGCCCCTGAGCAGGCGCCCGTTCACAATGCGGGCGGCGCCGATCTGGATGATTTCATCACCCGCCGAGGGCTCCAGGCCGGTGGTCTCGGTGTCGAACACGGTGTAGGCGAGCTGCGCGAGCGGCAGCTGATCCAGCGCGTCGGATGCCTCGGTGCGCTGGAACAGGTCGAAATCGTAGTACTCGGGACGGCTCCCGTAGGCTGCGGGGGCAGGCTCCGGCACGGGCGGCGCGCCGGCGGCCGGAAGCAGGATGCGGAAATAGGCGCGGTGTCTGAGCTTCTCGCGCTGGAACCACAGCTCGCCGTCGTGACGGTCGATCACTTCGCGCAGCGTCAGCGGCGAGGACTCGCCGGCGGCGCTCATCGGGTCGAGGTCCCATCCGGCAAGGGTTTCGGTGGAGACCACGGTGCCGGACCAGATGATGTCCACATGGGCGTGCCTCCCGCTGCGCAGCAGGCGCAAGCGGATTTCCCGGATATTGAATTCGTCCTGCAGGCGGGCGACGAGATAACTGATGCCTTGCAGCAGCGAGAAACTGTCGACCTTCAGCCAGAGGCCGCTTTCCAGTTCTTCTGTCTTGGCGGGCAGCCCGGTGCGCTGCGTCACCCGGCGCTGGGCCGCCTGGATCAGGTCCGTACCAGCCATTTCCTCGAGCGGCCAGCGCACTTTCAAAGCGTCCGAGTACTGGCTGACGGTACGGTCCAGCCTTGCGCTCATGGCCTGCGCTTCTTCGCGCACGATACCGATGAAGCGGTCGCGCTGGGGCGCTTCCATGTCGGGAAACTCCGACAGGTTCTCGATCGCGGCGCGGATATTCCCCAAGGCCGCGCGAGCGCCCTCGGTCAGCGATTGCAGCAGTTGGTCCCGCTGGCTTTCCAGATCGACGCGCCGGGTGATGTCGTCGAGGATCAGTACGTAGCCACCGATCGTCGCGTCGGTCTCATCCGTTTCGTCCGCGGTCTCGCGCTCCCGCTGAAGCACCGGCGCCATCTGGGCGCGCACCAGCTGGCCGCCAGGGGTGGCGGTGACAAAATTGGCAATCGGCCGCGCTTCCCCGCACGCCAGGCGCTGCTGGATCTTCTCCAGCCCGTGCGCGATCAGGCTGTGTTCGAGCACGCCGAAAATCGAGCGCCCGAGCCCGACCAGCGCCGCCCCGATGTTGCCGCCGTCGGTCTCCGACGAGAACAGCGCACGCGCACGGTTGTTGTAGAGCAGGATGCGTCCATCCGCGTTGCAGACGATGATGCTTTGGCTGAGCTCGGCAATCAGGGTGGCGAATCGGTTGCGTTCTTCCTCGATGCGCCATTTCGCCTCGTCGACTCTGGCCGCGACGTCGCGTTCGAGCGCGTCGCGCTGCTCGGCCAGGCGATTGACCGCGCCTGCCAGCGCGCGCAGGCCGGCCGGGCCCGTTTCATCCAGCCGCGCGACATGATTGGGGCCGAGCACGACTTCCAGCCGCTCGCGCATCGCAAACGGCAGGCGCACATGGCGACGGTAGAGCGCGTCGAAGATTATCCCC
>DATLGF010000480.1:0-5446 GCA_035540575.1 Noviherbaspirillum sp. | reverse complement strand
ACGTTGCCGAAACCGTCGACGCCCTCAAGGTGTGGCAGGCTGCCACGCAACGCGATTAACCAAGGAAGAACATGACTCGTAAATATTTCGGCACCGACGGTGTCCGCGGCCGCGTCGGCACCGCTCCGATCACCCCGGATTTCGTGATGAAGCTCGGGTATGCCGCCGGCAAGGTGCTGGCACAGGCCGAAGCCACGAGTGCCCATCCGGTCGTGCTGATCGGCAAGGACACGCGTGTGTCCGGTTACATGCTCGAGGCTGCCCTGGAAGCGGGTTTCTCCGCCGCAGGAGTGGATGTGATGCTGGCAGGCCCGATGCCGACGCCGGCCATTGCTTATCTCACGCGCGCGCTGCGGCTGTCGGCCGGTGTGGTGATTTCGGCGTCCCACAACCCGTATGACGACAATGGCATCAAATTCTTCTCGGCCTCCGGCAACAAGCTGCCGGATGCGGTCGAGGCGGCAATCGAAGCCGCGCTGGAAGAGCCGATGTCGTGTGCGCCGTCGGAGCATCTGGGCAAAGCCAAGCGGCTCGATGACGCGCGGGGTCGCTATATCGAATTCTGCAAGAGCACGTTTCCGAACGAGCTCGACCTTCGTGGCCTGAAGATCGTCGTCGATTGCGCGCACGGCGCGGCCTATCACATTGCGCCTGACGTTTTCCATGAGCTGGGTGCCGAGGTCGTCGCGATCGGCAACCGCCCGAACGGCTTCAACATCAACGACGGCGTAGGGGCGACCGCGCCGGCGACCTTGTGCGCGGCGGTGAAGGAACATGGCGCCGACCTGGGTATTGCGCTGGACGGCGATGCCGACCGCCTGCTGATGGTCGACTCGACCGGCCGGGCTTATAACGGCGACGAACTGCTGTACGTGATGGCAAGGGACAGGCTCAAGAAGGGGCCGGTCGCCGGCGTGGTCGGCACGCTGATGACCAACATGGCGCTGGAAGTGGCGCTGCGGCGAATGGACGTTCCATTCGCGCGCGCCAAGGTGGGCGACCGCTACGTGCTCGAGGTGCTGCAGGAGCGCGGCTGGCTGATCGGCGGCGAAGGGTCGGGCCACCTGCTGTGCCTGGACAAGCACACGACCGGCGACGGCATCGTCTCCGCGTTGCAGGTGCTGTGTGCGCTCAAGCGCAGCGCACAGACCCTGGAGCAGGCAACGGCCGATCTCGTGCTGTTCCCGCAAACGCTGATCAATGTGCGCGTTGCACCGGGGACGAACTGGCAGCTGAATGCCGCGTTGATGACCGATAAGGAGCGTGCCGAGGCGGAGCTCGGCGACGACGGCCGCGTACTGATCCGCGCATCCGGCACCGAGCCGCTGGTGCGCGTGATGGTGGAGGCGCGCGACGCGGAGATCGCCCGAAAGACCGCGGAGCGCCTCGCCGCACACCTCGCCTGAACAGTGTGGTGCAGCAAGTTTGACCGGGATGGTGCATCCCGGTATGATGCTTGGTTCTCGGGGCGTAGCGCAGCCTGGTAGCGCACCTGATTTGGGATCAGGTGGTCGGACGTTCGAATCGTCTCGCCCCGACCAGAATTCCCGCCAATTGGGCGGCCGCCGCAAGGCGGCCATTCGTCCGGTCGTTCCCCGACTGCCCATAGCTCAGCTGGATAGAGCAACGGCCTTCTAAGCCGTAGGTCGCAGGTTCGACTCCTGCTGGGCAGGCCATTCTTTCCGTCCCTGTCCAAGCCGGATTGGCATGGGAGACCCGGCCGCCGCTCCCTCCGGTTGCCGCGGCCCGCACGCCCGGCGGCTCAGACGATCTTTCCCGGATTCATCAAATTCTGCGGATCGAGCGCACGCTTCACCGCGGCCATCATCCTGATTTCCAGTTCCGACTTGTAGACGCGGATCTCGTCGCGCTTGAGTGCGCCCACGCCATGCTCGGCGGAGATCGAGCCGCCGAAGCGCTGTACGCTGTCATGCACGATACGGTTGATCGCTTCCTGGTGCGCGACGAACGCGTCGGGCGACTGCCCCTCTGGCGGCGACACGTTGTAATGCAGGTTGCCGTCGCCCAGGTGGCCGAAGGTCACCATGCGGCAGCCGGGATAGGCTTGCTGGAGCAGGGCGTCGGTGGTGCGGATGAATGCGGCGATGTGCGAGATCGCGACCGAGATGTCGTGCTTGATGTTCTTGCCTTCGTCGGCCTGCGCGAGCGGAATGTGCTCGCGCAGATTCCACAACGCGCGCGACTGCGCGATGGACGAGGCGACCACCGCGTCGGCAATCGTTTCCTGCTCCAGCGCCTGCCCGATCAGGTCCTCCAGCATCGCGTTCGCATGCTCCTCGGACTCGCTGTCGGAGATTTCGAGCAACACGTATTGCGCATGGCGTGCATCGAAAGGCAGCCGCATCTGCGGGTAGTGCTTCTCGACCAGCTTCAGGCAGACATCGGACATCAGTTCGAAGCCGGTGAGCGCCGGCCCGCAGCGGTCCTGCGCGAGGTTCAGCAGGCGCAATGCGTTCTCCGGCGAGTCGGTCGCGGCCAGCGCGGTGAGCTGAGCGCGCGGCCGAGGATAGAGCTTCAGCGTGGCCGCGGTGATGATGCCCAGCGTGCCTTCCGCGCCTATGAACAGATCGCGCAGGTCGTAGCCGGTATTGTCCTTGCGCAGCCCGCGCAACCCGTTCCAGATTTCGCCCTGTGCGGTCACCACTTCCAGACCGAGGCACAGCTCGCGCATGTTGCCGTAGCGCAGAACCGCGGTGCCGCCCGCATTGGTAGCGAGATTGCCGCCTATCGTGCAGCTTCCCTCGGCGGCCAGCGAGAGCGGAAACAGCCGGCCGGATTCTGCCGCCGCCTCCTGCAGCTGCTTCAGGACCACGCCGGCTTCGGCGGTGATCGTGTTGTTCGTGGTGTCGACCGCGCGGATGCGGTTTAGCCGGGTGAGTGACAGCACCACCGCTTCGCCGCTCGTATCGGGTACGCTGCCAAGTACGAGCCCGGTATTGCCGCCCTGCGGAACCAGGGGAATGCCGAGGCTTGCGCAGAGCCGCACGAGTGCCGCCACTTCATCCGTGGAGCCGGGGCGCAGCACGGCACGCGCCTTTCCCGTGAAGCGCCGGCGCCAGTCGGTCAGGTATCCGGCCATGTCGGCCGGTTCGGTCAGAACGTTGGCTGCGCCGGTGATGGCGCGGCACTGCTCGAGAAAATCAGTCATTCCGATGCCTTTTCGATTGCCCGTCGCGCGAGCGCCTTGGCCGCTTTCTTGTAGGGGCGCAGGTAGAGAATCGTGCTGAAGAAGAAGATGGTGACCAGCGCGACTTCGATCCATCCCAGCCACGCAGAGGCCGGCGGATCGCTGGTCGCGCGCACCAGCCCCTCGGCCAGGTACAGCAGGATCAGCATCGATGCCCACTGCATCGTATACAGGTCGCGCTTGAACACGCCGCGTAGCGGCAGCAGCAGCGGGATCACCTTCAGGACCAGCCAGGAGCCGCCCGGCCGCAACGGAGCGAGCCACATCTCCCATGCAATGCACAGGATGATGAGGGCCACCAGGCTGGCGCAGGCGCTGTAGTAGTAAGTCTTTTGCATGTTCCGGTATCAGCAGCGGTTGAGTTTGACCGCGGTTTGCGCCAGGCGTTGGCCGAGTGCGATGGTGAGTGCCCTGGTTTCCTCGGTGAGCGACAGATTGCCGCCCGCGCCGGCCCAGTGGCTGGCGCCGTAGGGCGTGCCGCCGCTGGCGCTGGTCATCAGGCGCGCATCGGTATAGGGGAGGCCGAGCAACAGCATCCCGTGGTGCAGCAGCGGCAGCATCATCGAAAGCAGGGTTGTTTCCTGTCCGCCGTGCAGGCTGCCGGTCGAGGTGAACACGCAGGCGGGCTTGCCGGCCAATGCACCGGACAGCCATTGCGTCGCTGTCCCGTCGATGAAATATTTCAACGGCGCCGCCATGTTGCCAAAGCGGGTAGGCGAGCCGAGCGCCAGGGCCGCGCATTCCTCCAGATCGCGCAACTCCACGTACGGCGCTCCGCTGGGCGGCACCTCGGGCTCGATGGCTTCGGCCACGGTGGATACCGCGGGCACCGTGCGCAGGCGCGCTTCGCAGCCGGGCACGCTTTCGACGCCCTGGGCAATCAGTTCGGCCATCTTGCGGGTGGCGCCATGGCGCGAGTAGTACAGGATGAGTACTGTCAGGTCACTGGAAATCATGCTTGGTATTATAGGTGTTCCGCTCACGCTGGCCCCGCCGCCCGACTGCACCGGATGCGATTGATAACGAACCTGATGCGCAAGCTCCCTCTGCACGAGATGCGCACGCTGGTGCGTTTCGCACTGCGCCGACTGGAAGAGGAGCGCCTTCCCGAAGTGGCCGGCAGCCTCACATTCACCACAGTGCTCGCGCTGGTACCGGTATTGACCGTGGTACTCGCAGTCTTTACGGCGTTCCCGATTTTCGAAACCTTCCGCGCCGCTGTCGAAGACTACTTCCTCCAGACCCTGGTGCCTGGAACGATTGCCGATACCATCATCGAGAACCTGAACCAGTTCGCGGCTCAGGCGCGCACGCTGTCGGCGATCGGCGCAATCGGCCTGGTCGTGACGACGATCGTGACCATGCTCACGATCGACAGCGCCTTCAATCACATCTGGCGGGTGAAGACGCCACGCCCGCTGCTGCAGCGGGTGATGGTGTACTGGACGCTGGTCACGTTCGGTCCGCTGCTGGCCGGCGTGTCGGTGACCGTGACCTCCGATCTCTACGCGCGAGTGGGCGGATGGACGCCCGAGGTGCCGATGGTGGCGGCGGCACTGTACACCTTGGTCTCGGTCTTGCTGACGGCGTTCGCGCTGACCCTTTTATACATGGCGGTACCGAACCGTTACGTCGACTGGCGTGATGCCGCATGGGGCGGGGTGCTCGCGGCCATCGCGTTCGAGGCGGCCAAGACAATATTCGTCGTGTTCATCACTGGATTCCCGACCTATGCGGTCGTCTACGGCGCGCTGGCCGCGCTTCCAATCTTCCTGTTGTGGGTGTATGTCTCCTGGCTGATCGCGTTGATCGGTGCGGTGATCGCTGCTGCCTTGCCGGTGGTCAAGCACGAGCGCTGGTGGCATGTCGCTGCGCCGGGAAGCACCTTCATCGACGCGATGGCGGTTCTGAAGGTCCTGGTCGATGCACGCGCGCACGGCAGCAATGCGGCTGTCGACGCGGGAACGCTTCGCGCCGCCACGCGTCTGGGCTACGACGAGTTGGAGTCGCTGCTGCAGCGTATGCTGGAGGTGGGTTGGGTCGGGCGCATGGCGCCGCTGCGAACGCGCCGCGTGCAGTTCGGCAAGCGCATCAACGAGGGGCGCGACCGCTGGGTGCTGACGCACAATCCCGATCAATTGACCGTTGCCGACGTCTACCGTCTGTTCGCCTTCAACACGATGGAGAGTCCGGCGCTTGCGCTGCAGGTCGACGAGGCCGTGTCTGCCGGCCTCGCAG
>DATLGF010000479.1:0-7817 GCA_035540575.1 Noviherbaspirillum sp. | reverse complement strand
AATCGAAAAAAACGGCGACGGTTTCACTGTCTACGCTTCAAGCCAAGGCGAGAAGATCCGCGTGGACGCAGACCTGGTCGTGCATGCCGCCGGCCGCCGGCCCGACTTTGGCCCGCTTGATCTGCAAGCCGGGGGCGTGGCGGTGAAGGATGGGAGGCTTCAGCTCAACAAGCGCCTGCAAAGCACTTCCAATCCGTCGGTGTACGCAGCCGGTGATGCCGCCCGAATGGGGCCGCCGCTGACGCCGGTATCCAGCCATGACGCCAAGGTCGTCGCCAAAAATCTGCTCGAAGGCAATCACCACAGTCCAGATTACACAGGTGTACCCAGCGTAGCCTTCACGATTCCGCCGATCGCTGCAGTCGGCCTGTCCGAGGCCGAAGCTCAGGCGAAAGGGCTCCAGTACCGCGCGAACAGTCAAAAGGCATCGAATTGGTTCACCGCGCGCCAAGCTGCCGAACCCGTGTATGGCTTCAAGGTCCTGGTCGAGAGGGAAAGTGACCTGATCCTCGGTGCACATCTGGTGGGCCCTCATGCGGACGAAGTGATCAACCTGTTCGCCCTGGCGATACGCCATCGCCTGACTTCAGAAGACCTGAAGACAACAATGTTCGCCTATCCGACGGGGGCCTCGGATATCGGTTACATGGTGTGACGTCCTGGCTTGCCGCGAAGGGGTTCTCGCTGGTTCACACCCATCCTCGCCTTCAATTCGTGTTGACTTGCCCCGCGGTGCTGATTTGCCAAGGACGAGATTATGCAGAGCGGCACCTGCCAGTTCGTAGAATGGTCCCAGGTGAACACGATTTGTCCTTGCCTTGTCCGGCCAGCCGAATTCCCTCTATAATCCGTACGCTTATGCGTCGCTATCTGATCCTTTTCTTGTTGGTGCTGATGCCGCTGCAGCTCTCCTGGGCCGCGGCGGGAAGCTACTGCGGGCATGAAACAGGGCCTCAGGCAAACCACTTCGGGCACCACCCGCACGAGCATGCCGCGGGCGACGCCCCGGATCTTGATGCGGGAACGCCCGACAAGCAAAGCAGCGCACCTCACCCCGATTGCGGAACGTGCCATGGCGGGAACCTCGTAGTGCTAAGCAACGAAGGTC
The DNA here is from genome assembly GCA_035540575.1 of Noviherbaspirillum sp. GTDB lineage: Bacteria > Pseudomonadota > Gammaproteobacteria > Burkholderiales > Burkholderiaceae_D > Noviherbaspirillum. Next base: position 6,709 of record DATLGF010000479.1, on the reverse strand, counting down.
CCTCTACCTTTGTCACTTCCGCCGCTTCCCGCTTCGTCCCGCCGTGGGACCGCATTTCTTCCTCCCTGACGTACCCCCCTGAACGACCCAAATGGGCAAGCCTTGCCTGATCGGCGGGGCACACTGTTCACACATAGCCTGTAGGACACGCTCGGTGATCGCGGTCAGGCCGCGGCCACCACCGGGCCGGATTTGCTCGCTCTAGAGCGGGTCCCGCTTACTCGCTGCCTCGTCGATTCCCCACGCTATTCAGACCAACTGTGGAGAATCGGATGATCCGAATGAATAGCTTGAAGCGCCGTGCAATCGCGCGCGTTTTCAAGCCCCTCAACGAGCAGTCTCTGCTGCTCGCTATTGCTGCGCTTGCCTGGATCGTGCCTGGGCCGATCCTTGCGCAGGCTCAGAACCGACCCGCCGAGATGGCGCCCGCACAGGTTGTTCCAACCCTGAACGAAGCATTCAGCGCCGCCTGGCAACGTCAGCCGGAAGCGCAGTCGCTGCAGGCGCGCCGGGAAGCGGACGCTGCGCAGCGAGATATTGCCAGGAGTTGGATGGCCGAGCCGCCTGAACTGGAGCTGTCGACCAGAACCGACCGTATCAACGGAAATCAGGGAGTGCGCGAGTACGAAGCCGCTGTGGCGATGCCGCTTTGGCTGCCCGGAGAACGCCAGCGCACTGCAGCACTGGCTGACGCCCAGTCCCGAGTGACGTCGACGCGCCTACTGGCCGCCCAGCTGCGTACGGCCGCAGCCGTGCGGGAAGCGTATTGGACCTGGCAGCAAGCACTGATCGAACAGGGGCTTGCTGCGGAACGTCTCGCAAATGCACGCGTTTTCGCCGCTGATGTTGCCCGGCGCGTCAGGGCCGGCGACCTGGCGCGCGCGGACCAGCACAGGGCCGAAGGTGCCGCGGCAGCAGCTGAAAGCGCCATGGCCGAAAGTGCCGCGGCGGTGGCTGTGAAGGCGCAGGAGCTGCGCGCGCTCACCGGACTACCTGTGGCCAATGGGGTTGCTGCCAAGAACGCCGCCTACGACAAAGCGCTTGAAGCCGAAGCCGAACCGCAGCTGCCTGACGACATCCAGGCGCTCGGCGTCGACCATCCGCTGGTGGCGAGCGTGTTTGCGCAGGCCGAAGCCGCGCGCCGCGCGGCCGACCTGGCTGCTGCGCAAAAGCGAAGCAACCCGGAGCTGACGGTTGGCGTCACGAGCGAACGTGGACAGTTCGGCGAGTCGTATGAGCAGTCTTTGATGTTTGGCGTGCGCATCCCGTTCGGCTCGAACAGTCGCTACCAAGCCAAGGTCGCCGCTGCCAAGGCCGAAGCGTTGGAGGCACAGAGCCAGTTGCAACTGCAGCGCGATCAGGTTCTGTCGGCCGTAGAGGCGGCACGGGAACGTGTTGCCGCTGCCCGCGCACAACGCGAGGCCGCGGAGAAACGCCGGCGCCTTGCCGCGGATTCCCGTGGCTTCTTCGAAAAATCCTTCCGACTGGGCGAAACGGACTTGCCGACGCGACTCCAGATCGAACTCGAAGCGGCAGAAGCCGAACGTGCAGCTGTGCGTGCACGCGTCGAGCTCGCTTCGGCTATCTCCGGCCTGCGTCAGGCCATGGGCCTCTTGCCCTGAGCCGCCCCGCCATGAATCTACTGAATCCAAGGATATATCCGATGACTTTTTCTCCACTGACGCGCGGTCGCATGCGGCCGGCGCTCTATGCAGCGTCGCTGGTCGTCTGCGTCGCTGCGTCTTTTTTCCCGTTCGCAGTCCAGGCAGGGGCTGGACATGACCATGGCGAGGAAACGCCGGCAGCATCAGGGCCGGCCTTGCCGCGGTTCGCCGCCACCTCAGAGATGTTCGAGCTCGTTGGCGTACTCAACGGCAAGCACTTGACCCTCTATCTTGACCACGCAGCCACCAATGCCCCGGTCAAGGATGCCCGGCTCGAAATCGAGTTCGGTACTGAAAAGCTGAAGGTCGAACCTCATGCTGAAGGTGAGTTTGAAGCCACGCTCGCTCAGGAACCCGAGGCCGGCGTGATTCCGATCGCCGCGACTGTCGTGGCAGGCAATGATGCCGACCTGCTCGCAGGCGAGCTCGATCTGCACGACGACCATGCCGAGGAAGAGGACCATGCGCACGACTGGAAGGAATACGCGTTGTGGGGTGTCGGCGGCCTGCTTGTGCTCGTCCTCGCCGCGCTGGGAATACGTCGCATCAGCCGTCTCAACAACCGTTCCGGAGGTGCCGCATGATGCGCGCGAAGTGGATTTTTTTGGTTGCGTTTATTGCCGCCACTGCCTTGACCAATCCCGCCGTTGCCGGACCAGGACACGACCACGGGGACGAGGCGCCGGCTGCAAACAGCAATGGTCCGACGCGCCTGCCGGATGGAAGCGTATTTTTGCCGAAGCCCACGCAGCGGCAACTGGGAGTGCGTACGATCGTTGCAGAAACTGGCGAGCTGCCGCGCGCCTATGAGCTGGCGGGCAAGGTGGTGATGGATCCGAATGCGGGCGGCAAAGTGCAGCCGACGGTCGCAGGGCGACTGGTGCCCGGGCCGAATGGGTTGCCTAGCTTTGGTCAGCCGGTGCGTAAAGGCGAGGTGCTGGCCTACGTGATTCCGGCCAGCGGTGCGATCGAGCGCTCCAATCAAGCCGCGCAGCTATCCGAGCTGCGCTCGGCCAAAGCCGTGGCCGAACGGCGTCTGGCGCGCTTGAAGGAGTTATCCGACACAGTGCCGCGCAAGGAAATCGAGGCGGCCGAGAGCGAAGCCCAGGCGCTGGGCAAGCAGATCGCGGCGTTGGGCAAGGGCCTGTCCGAGCGCGAGGCACTAACCGCCCCAGTCGCAGGCGTCATCGCATCGGCCAACGCTGCTGCCGGCCAGGTCGTCGAGCCGCGCGAGCTGCTGTTCGAGATCGTGGACCCGGCGCGCCTGCGCATCGAAGCGCTCGCCTACGATCCCGAACAGGTGACCGATGTGGCTGGTGCAACGGTGGCCATCGGTGGCGCGCGAGTGCCGCTGGAGTTCGTCGGCGCCGCGCGCTTGCTGCGCCAGCAGGCGCTGCCGATGATGTTTCGAGGAGAGAATCAGGCACTGTCGAAGCTGGCTGTCGGACAGCCGGTGCGGGTGTACGTCCAGACGGCAAGCACCGTCAAAGGGTTGCGCGTGCCTGCGGCCGCGCTGATGAAAAACCCGGCCAACCAGACCATCATCTGGGTGAAAGCCGCGCCCGAGCGCTTCGAGCCGCGCGTCGTGACGGCCGAGCCGCTTGATGGCGCGTCGGTTGCCGTCACATCCGGGTTGCAGCCGGGTGATCGCGTCGCAACCACTGGTGCGACCTTGATTAACCAGGTCCGTTAAGGAGAGCCGCGCATGTTCAAGTGGCTACTCGATAACAGCCTGAGCAACCGCCTGCTGGTAATCATTGCCAGCCTGGTGCTGATGGCCTACGGCGCCTTCACGCTGTCGCAAACCCCGGTCGACGTGTTCCCGGACCTGAACAAGCCGACGGTCACCATCATGACCGAGGCTGGCGGCATGGCCGCCGAGGAAGTGGAGCAACTGATCACCTTCCCGCTGGAGACCACGATGAATGGACTGCCGGGGGTGGAGTCCGTGCGCTCCGTGTCCAGTGCTGGTCTGTCGTTCATCTATGTGACCTTCGATTGGTCGACCGAGATCTTCCGGGCACGGCAGATGGTATCGGAGCGCCTGTCCTCAATGGAAGAAGGGCTTGCGGCCGACGTCGTCCCCCGCATGGGACCAATCAGCTCGATCATGGGTGAAATCATGCAGGTTGCCATCCCGGTCGACACCGCAAAAATCTCGCTGATGGAAGTGCGAGAGTATGCCGACTGGGTCTTGCGTCCGCGCTTGATGGCGATTCCCGGCGTCGCTCAGGTCATCCCGATCGGTGGCGAGGTGCGGCAGTTTCAGGTGCAGCCGGACACGACCCGCATGGCAGCACTGGGCATCACGCACGATGACCTGGAAGCGGCCCTGAAAGGGTACTCGGCAAACACGTCCGGAGGGTTCCTGGAACTGAATGGCCGCGAGTACCTGATCCGCATGCTGGGCCAGACATCGCGACTGGAGGACCTGAAGAATCTCGCGCTAACCGCCCGGGAGGGCCAGCCGGTTCTGCTGCGACAGATCGCCGACGTGACCTTTGCAGCGGCGACTCGGCGCGGAGACGCCGGCTTTGAGGGCAAGCCGGCTGTCATCCTCGGCATTCAAAAGCAGCCGACCGCGGATACGATTTCGCTCACCCGGTCGATCGAAGCCGCGTTGGAGGAAATGAACAAGGGCTTGCCCCCAGGGATGGAGGCGCCGCGCGTCACCTTCCGTCAGGCGAGCTTCATCGAGTCGTCGATCAACACTCTTCAAGGCAAGCTGATAGGTGCATCGGTCTTCGTCGCTGCGATTCTGTACCTGTTCCTCGGAACCATACGCCCGACGCTGATTGCGCTCACCGCCATTCCGGTCTCGATCTTCATCACCGCCCTGGTCTTCAAGTACTTCGGCATGTCCATCAACACGATGACCCTCGGCGGTCTGGCGATTGCAATCGGCGGCTTGGTCGACGACGCGGTGGTCGGGGTCGAAAACGTGATGCGACGCCTGAAAGTCGACCGGGACAAGCACCCGGAGCACCGGCTCGGTCCGCTTCAGCTGGTGGCCCATGCGACGATGGAAGTGCGTTCAGCGATCCTGTACGCCACAATCATCATCGTCCTGGTGTTCCTGCCGCTGTTTGCGTTGCCCGGCATGGAAGGACGTCTGTTTGTCCCGCTCGGTGTCGCCTTCATCGTCTCGACTCTCGCCTCCCTGGTTGTGTCGGTGACCGTCACGCCGGTTCTGGCTTACTACCTGCTACCTGGAATGAAGTCGCTGGACCATGGGGACACCAGGCTGCTGGCGTGGCTGAAAAAGCGGTATCGAAGCGGGCTGCAATCGGTACTGAATCACCCAAAGGCGGCCGTTGGCACGGGTGCCGCCGCAGTCCTGATCGCCGCAGCCGCGGTTCCGTTCTTTCCGACCTCATTCCTGCCGCCATTCAATGAAGGCACCTTGCTGATCGGACTGCGACTGAATCCCGGGGTGACGCTGGCCGAATCCTCTGCGTTGGCCCGCCAGGCGGAAGTGCTGGTTAGCCAAGTGCCAGAAGTCACTCACGTTGGGCGTCGTAGCGGTCGTGCCGAACTCGATGAGCACGCGGAAGGCGTACACGTAAGTGAACTGGACGTCGGCCTGAAGCCGGCTGACGAGCTGGAACGGTCGATGGACGAGATCCAGGCCGATATCCGCTCGCGCATTGCCCACTTGCCTGCGGCCATCGCCATTGGTCAGCCGATCTCGCACCGCATCGACCACATGCTTTCGGGCGTGCGCTCGCAAATCGCCATCAAGATCTTCGGCGAAGACCTCGACACGCTGCGTGGACAAGCGGATCTACTCCAGTCCCGACTCGCTGGAATTTCCGGACTTGCGGACCTGGAGATCGAGAAGCAGGTGCTTGCGCCGCAGATCAAGGTGCGTGTGGACTACGCGAAGGCCGCGCAGTACGGCGTGCCGACACCACAGATCCTCTCGGCCCTGCAAAGCTTCGTCGAAGGCGAGAAGGTGGCGCAGATCGTGGAAGGCGGCCGACGCTTTGGGCTGGTTGTGCGTGTGCCAGAGTCCGCTCGCTCAATCGAAGGGCTATCGCAGATCCTGATTGAAACCCCGAACGGACGGGTGCCGCTTTCGCGGGTCGCCACGATCGAGGACAGCGACGGACCGAACCAGATCAGCCGCGACGACGGCAAGCGACGTATCGTGCTTTCTGCAAATGCACAGGGCAGGCCACTGTCGGAGGTGGTGGACGATATCCGGCAGGTGGTGGCCGATTTCCGGCTGCCGGAAGGTTACTTTATCACGCTCGGAGGGCAGTTCCAGGCGCAGGAAGAGGCATCGCGCCTGGTCGGGCTGCTGTCCATCGTCTCGCTGGTACTGATGTTTGTCGTGCTTTACAGCCGCTACAAGTCGGTGACGCTGTCGGCCCTGATCATGGCGAACATCCCTCTCGCGCTGGTCGGTGCCGTTATCGGGCTGTGGCTGTCGGGCCAGCCGCTGTCGATCGCGGCCCTGATCGGCTTCATTACGCTGGCCGGCATCTCTGTACGCAACGGCATCCTCAAGGTCAGCCACTACATCAACCTGATGCGCATCGAGGGGGAGAGTTTCGACCACGCGATGATCCTGCGCGGCTCGCTTGAGCGACTGTCTCCGGTGCTGATGACGGCGCTGGTGACGGCATTTGCGCTGGCCCCGCTTCTGTTCGAGGCCGAGCTCCCCGGTACCGAGATTCTGCACCCGGTGGCAGTGGTGATTTTCTCCGGTCTGATCAGCTCGACACTGCTGGATACCTTCCTCACGCCCGCAATGTTCTGGCTCTTCGCACGCAAGGACACCGAGCGCCTGATGAGCGACCGGAACGCAGAAGCCTTCTGAGATGCAACGATCAACTCACCCATTTTTCTATTCGTGGAAAGGAAGAAACATGAAATTTGCAGCCCTTATGTTTGCCGCAGCCCTCGTACTATCGAACGCGGCTTTTGCCGCCGACAAGCATGAGCACGGACACGAGCACGAACCTGTGCACGGCGGTGTCGTGGCCGAAGTCAAGGATGTAGACTACGAACTCGTCGCTACTCCGCAGGTGCTGCAGCTC
>DATLGF010000478.1:0-3568 GCA_035540575.1 Noviherbaspirillum sp. | reverse complement strand
CTGCCCTCGAGCGCCCAGCGCACCTGGGCGTCGATCGACCCGACCCGTGGCACGGCGATGCGGACTCGCTCGCCAATCCGGAACATCTCGCCGGATTCGATCCTGCAGCCCTCGTAGGAAAGGTTGGCGAGGGTGACGTTCACCTTGTCGCCGTCAGTGCGGTGCACGACGGCGTCGATTCGAGCGTCCTGGCGGTCGTTTCGCGACACCCAGCCGTTCATGCGTTGCTGCATTGCAATACCCCACGACTAGCCGCAGTCGCTGGGGACGATAGCTACGCCCGGGTAAAAAGAGGATTAATCAGTAACGCGCGCCGCGAGCCATTTTGCCGGCGGCGCGCTCTCCAGGTCAGTTGGCGCGGAACAGAATCTCGCCGCGGCGCGAGACCAGCAGCTTCTTGAACGTCACCGGGTGGAAATAGGCTTCGACCCGATTGCCGTCGGGGTCGGTGCCGTAGACTTCGTAGCAGCCGCCGTCGACTTTGGACTTGCGGATTTCCCAGCCGTCCTTCTTCAGCTGCGCCTCGAGCGCGGGAATACCCTTCCACTGCGCCTGCGGCGCGTCGCAGGTCATCTTGCCGGTCGCGGAGGCGGGAGCCGTGGCGGCGGCGGCGATGCCGGCCGCGGCCATGGCGAGCGTGAGAAGGCGTAAGGTCATGCGATTTTCCTTTCTGCAGGGATGAGGGTGAAGATGCGCGCCAGCCGGGCGATCTGGAGCAGGGCGAGCGGCAGGAAATGGAGGATGGCCTCGACCATTCCGTCGTGGACGAGCACCCAGTGGATGAGGGTCAGAACCGCCGCCGGGTGGGCCAAACGTTGAAGCCGCTTCCACGCGCCCCTGAGCGCCCGCACCGCCGCGTCATTGCTGGTCAGCGCCGGCGGCAGCAGGCACAGAAGCGCAAGCCAGCCGGTCCAGATTGACGGCGCCCCGAGCTCGGCCAGCATGTTGGCCAGGGTCTCCATGTCGAGGACGTAGAAGGCGAGATGGAGCAGGGCATAGGCAAACGCTGCGACGCCGATGGCCCGCCGGTGGCGGACCAACCACCGCACCGCCGAGCTTCGCGGCAGCAGCTGCTGTAGCGGAGTGAGCATCAACGCGGCGATGATCAGCCGCGCCGACCATTCGCCCGTCGCCGGCAGAAAGTCGCCCGGCCACAGGTCCGGCGAGGTCCAGTGTTCGTGGAGGATCAGGGCCGCCGGCACCGCGAGCAGGGCCCACAGCGCAAGCTTGCCCGCATGACGCGGAACCATGCGCCCGTCATAGCTTATTGCGAGCGATTCGCAACAGTGAACGTCAGGCCGGCGGTGAAAGCGCCGACAGCGACGTCAAAAGCCGAACCAGGTCCTGCTGCCGATTGACCCCCACCTTGTTGAAGACGTGCTTCAAGTGGGCACGCGCCGTCGACGGCTGAATGTGCAGCAGCGCCGCCGCGCTTTCGACGCTGTGGCCGGCCGACAGGGCGCTAGCCAGGCGTGCCTCCGTCTCCGTCAAGCAGTATAAGCTGGTCAGCATGTCCGGATCGGCCGAGCGATGATCTCCGGTGTCATGGACCATCACCAGCACCTTCGCCTCGGCCGCGGCCAGCTCATCGTCCGCAAAAGATAGAGGCGCAACAAAGACCGCGTAAGGCAGCCGTCCCGACGGGCGCGACACGCGCGTCCAGCCGCCGGCCGGGCCGTCCAGCGGCGCGATCGCGCTTCGTATCATTTGGTCCAGTTTCGACTGCTCGGTTGAACTGGCAGTCCGGAGATGGCCAGCCCCGGCAGTCAAGCCGTCGGCGCAGCCCAGCAATGCTCCGCCCGGGCCATTGGCGAACAGCAGCCTCCCCTGGGCATCAAGCGCGAATACAGCCTGCGGCAGCGCTTCCAGCATTGCCGAGCTGAACCGCTGGAATGCTCGAAGCGTGCCGATCTGGTCTGCGAGCGTCAATGCACGGCCCATGTGCGGGGTCAGCAGGTTGAAAAGATGGACGTCCTTCCGTTGGACATGGCCTTGCGCCGGGCTGCGCTGGAGCGACCAGACAGGCCGGTGCTGCTGTGTCTCAGGCAAGGAACCGCCGATAAAGTAGCGAAGGTCGTGCTGCCCGAACCAATCATAGACCGGGTCGGTATTCATCTCCGTTTCGGTGATCAGCATGGAGTCGCAGACGAAGCTTAGATCCGGGTGGTCCATCATGAAGCGGGTGCGCCGGCAGATGGGCTGATATTGCTTGGAATAGGTCGCGCACTGTTCGCTGGTGAATCGGCCCGCCAGGTTGAAGGCGGCCGCGCTCTCCTGCTTCGGCACGAAGCCGATGACCGCCCCGGCGCTGTCGGTTAGTTCCTCGACGGCGTGCAGCGCATCTTCCCACCGTGCACTCCCGGTGGCGGCCGCATAGATCGTGTCAACAGTGGCGCTGTACTTATCCAGCATGCGGCCACTCCCGCGCCGATGCCTACCCCAAACAGGGGATGTAACCACCGATTAAATCAAAAGTAAATTGATGTGTATTTGGGCGTGGCTCGCCAGGCGTGCCGCTCGAACTGGGGAGAAAGGCAATGTTCCGTCCGCTGATCATCTCCGTACTGCTCGCAACCAGCGCGTCGGCTTGGGCTCGCATCGGCCCGGAAATCGCATATTCGACGCAAACGGAAGTGTACCTCGTCAACGCTGACGGCAGCGGCAAGGTTAGGCTGCATCGCAGCAAATCCAATGATTTCATCAGCAGCGTCGCCCTTAAACCGGGCGGGGGGACGATCGCGTTCGTCGAAAACTGGACTCTCAAGTTTCTCGACTACAATTCCGCCGGCCAGCCAGTCGGGACGATACGGACGATCAGGCCGAGCTGTTACCGCCTTGCCGATGTCCACTTCCATCCTGACGGCAACTCTGTTCTTTATTGGGAGGTCTGCGGCAACGATGGGGTCGTGAAGCGCGTCGCAGTGCCCACCAGCGCCAATCCCAACCCGCTACCGGAAACCCTTTTTACGGTAACCGATCTTCAGGAGCTGGGGCATTGGGAGCCGGGAGGGAATTCATTCTTATACACCGTTCTGACACCCACGAGCATAGAGCTTCGTCGTCGCTACACTGACGGCACGGCGGACCCTGCGAACCCGATCGCCAGCTCGACGCACCACATCAAATATCCTGAGGTTTCCGGCTCCGGCGATCGAATCCTGATCTCGGATTCTCCCTTGGCGGCGGGCGCCTATCCTGGCCCCGGTTACACCAGTGAGATCGATTCCTCCGGCTCCGTCGTCCGCCCGAACTTCATTTCGGGACGCATGGGCCGTTATGCGCCGGGGAATGACCCACGGATCGTTTTCATTTTCCAGAAATCCTACAACGAGCGCTACCTCCAATATTTGGATGGAAGCGGACAGGTAAGGCGGATCGGGGGCAAGGGCGTCTACGTGTCGGTCGATTGGGGAGAAGCTAGCGCCAGGTGAGGTCGGCTCAGCTGCGCCGGCGCGACCGCCAATAATCGAGCGCCGCTTCGGCCTCGAGCGGCTTGGCGAAATAATAGCCCTGGCCGCTCGCGCAGCCGAGCGTCGCCAGGGTCGTCGCCAGCTCGACGGTTTCGATC
>DATLGF010000477.1:0-3987 GCA_035540575.1 Noviherbaspirillum sp. | reverse complement strand
CTGGTCGCGTCGAAACCCGTGCGGATGCGCGCGGCCCAGGCACCCTGGTCGCCCATCTTCGGCGCGCCGGCGACGGCCTGGTCGTGACAGGCGGCGCACTGGGCCTTGTAGACCTCGGCGCCGGCCTTGAGCGGTCGGTTGGCGTCGCGGATCTCGACGGTGCCGACCTTGCGGATGCGCTCGGCGACGCCGCGCTCCACGTCCTGCGCCGTCACGCCGCCGAGGGCGTAGGACTCGACTTCGGTGGTGCCCGCCGGCTTGTTGTCGGAGGCCACGTAGGCGACCAGGCCCATGATGATCAGCACCGGCACCACGAACGACAGGAACACGACCACCAGCAACTGCTTGGGCGTCTTGATCGGGCCAGTGTGGGCTTCTTCCTGCGTGCTGTCGCTCATGGCGTCCTCAAGAAATTTCTAGTGCTGGGTGGGTCAAAAACAACCTTCGATTATAGCTGTCGCCCTCCTGCGGCCCTTCCTGGCCGGACCGTGCGCTGCGGCCCTCGCCCAGGCGAGGGCCGCGATGGGCGATAATGCGCGCCTGCCCTGATGCGGCTGTAGCTCAGTGGATAGAGTATTGGCCTCCGAAGCCAAGGGTCGTGGGTTCGATCCCCGCCAGCCGCGCCACAACTCGCTAAACGGGTTGATTTCATTGGGCTTTCTCGATCAGGCCCGGCTTGCTGCACCACCCTAGCGCAAAGGGTCGGATATGCAGAACCTTGAGCTGCGGCCGAGAGCGGCATCTACCTCGCCCGACTGACGGTCCTCGTGCGGCTACGCGGTGTAGTCGGCGCGCCCTTCAGGTCCGCACAGGCGGCGCGCTGGTTGCCCGCACGCGATCCAGCAACGCGGCGATCTGCGGCACTGAGTAGGGCTTGGGGAGGAACTCCGCATCGAGTCCGGCAGGCGGGTCCAGCGCGGCTCCATATCCAGAGCACAGCACGACCATCATGTTCTGGTGCTGCTTGCGCGCCTGCTGAGCAAGTTCAATACCGCTGCGCCCAGGTAAGCGAACGTCGGTGATCAGAAGGTCGAAGTTCCTGGTCGCCAGGACCCCATCTGCCGCCTCGGCGGTGGGTACGGCAATGGCTACGCAGCCGAGGATTTCCAGCAGTTGCACGGTGGTGTCGCGCAAGTCGGCCTGGTCTTCCACCACCAGGACGTGCAGCGGCCGCGATGCGGTCCCAGTCGGTGCTGGCGGAACTGCTGTCGAAGCCGGAGCGGGCGTTGGCAATGCAGTCGTTGCATCAGCTCGGCTCCCGGCCGGCTGGCGACGCGCCAGCAGCTGGCGCACCTTGCGCCCCAGGTCTTCCTGGCGGTAGGGCTTGCTGAGCAGCTCCACGCCAGGATCGAGCCTCCCGCCGTGGACGATGGCGTTCTGCGTGTAGCCGCTCGTGAACAGCACGGCGATGTCGGGAAACAGCGCCTTTGCGCGCTGGGCCAGCTCGGTGCTGCGCATCGGCCCTGGCATCACGACATCGGTGAAGACCAGATCCACGTGAACCCCGCTCTCGAGGATCGTCATCGCAGCTTGCGCCTCGTTGGCGCGGAGAACCTTGTAGCCCAGCGACTGCAGCATGTCGACCACCGCCGCTTGCACGGCCAGGTCGTCCTCTACGACGAGGATCGTTTCCGAACCGCGTTCCACAGGGCCCGTGCCGCGATGGGGAAGCACGATCTCCTTTTCGTGGGAACGTGGCAGATACAGCTTCACCGTCGTGCCATGGCCGAGTTCACTGTAGATGCGAATGTGGCCGCCACTTTGCTTGGCAAAGCCGTATGCCATGCTCAGGCCCAGGCCCGTGCCCTTGCCTTCCGGCTTGGTCGTGAAGAACGGCTCGAATGCGCGCTCCAGGACCTCGGGGCTCATCCCATGTCCCGTATCGGACACGGCAAGCATTACGTACTGGCCTGGCGCCAGATCCGGATATTCGCTGACATAGGACTCATCCAGAGTGGTGTTCGCCGTCTCGATGGTGAGCTTCCCCCCCTCGGGCATCGCGTCACGCGAGTTGATGGCGAGGTTCAGGATGACGTTCTCGAGCTGGTGGGGGTCGATCAATGTGGTCCAAAGCCTCGCCGAAAGCACCGTCTCAAGCTCGACGTCTTGTCCGAGTGCCCGCTGCAGCAGATCGCCCATGTCGGCAACTCGCCGGCTCACGTTCAGCGGCATGGGTTCCAACGGCTCGGCATCCACGGCAGCAGCCTCAGGCGCAATGTAGCGCTCGACGATGTCCGAGACGCGGCTCTGGAGTGTGGCGATCGCTGGAGGGAGATGTGAATGCATGGGGGCCCGGTGGTGCGGGCCGAGTATGTGGGCCCGCTTCCATCGGCCATGTAGGACGGCAGCCCATCCGCAAGCGAGTTCCGCCCAACCCAGCAATGGATCTGCCCCAGCCCTCAGCGTGGCTCTGCGAGAATCCACCCCTCGCTCTTGAGTCAGCCGCCATGCTTGCACAGCACACTCCGTCGCAGACCCTCATGGACCAACTCGCCGCCCATGTGAACCACGGTGACCATCTGTGCGTGGTCTGCGCCGACGCGAACGACCGGCTCGCCGCGGCAACCCAGTACATCGCCGACGGCCTGGCTCGCAACGAGTTCGTCATGTATGCGGCGGACGAGGAAGTGGCCGACGCCATCCGCGGCAGACTGGTCGCCCTGGGTGTGGACGTGGCGGGTGCGGAGCGCCGCGGCGCGCTGAAGCTACCCACGGCCGAACATGCGTACCTGCGCAACGGCGCCTTCGATGCCGACGGGATGTACGCGGAATTTGACCAGACGATCTCGGAGGCGCTGGCGGCCGGCTTCACGGGCTGCCGCTTCGCTGGCGAACCGAACTGGGCGATCCGCTATCCGGACCTGCGAACCGGGCTGATCGAGTTCGAGTCGCGCCTGAACGGGCTGTTCCGGCATCGCAAGGCAGCGGGCCTGTGCGTCTACGACCGTACCGCGTGGCCAGCGTCCGCCATCCGCGACGTTCTGCGCACCCATCCTGTGGCGGTGGTCGACGACCTCGTCTGCACACGCAACCTTTACTACGAGCGGCCGGACCTGATCGACACCCACGTTTCGGCCGAACACCAAGTGAGCTGGATGCTCTCGCAGCTGCGCGAACTCCGACTGCAGGAAGCGCGGCTGCAGATCGCGCTGGAGGCCGGCAGGCTCGGGAGTTGGGAGCTCGATCTCGCGACCGACACCTCGGTGCGCTCCCTGCAGCACGACCAAATCTTCGGCCACGACCACCTCCTGCCCGACTGGGGATACGCCCGGTTCATGGAGCACGTCCTTCCCGAAGACCGCGAACGCGTCGATGCCGCGCTGCGCGCCGCGCTGCAGACGGGAGCGACGTGGCACTTTGAGTGCCGGATCCGACGCCACGGCGATGGCGCGGTGCGGTGGATCGAGGCCTATGGCCGCCCGGACAGCCAGCGGGCGCCCGACGGGAGCATCCTGCGGCTGCTGGGCATCGTTGCGGACATCACAGAACGCAAGGACATGGAGGAGGCGTTGCGCGAGAACGACCGCCGCAAGGACGAGTTCCTCGCGACGCTCTCGCACGAGTTGCGCAATCCGCTCGCGCCGATCCAGAACGCGCTCCAGTTCATGAGGCTGCAGTCGCGCGGCGACGCGAAGCTACAAGGCATGCAGGACGTGATCGAGCGCCAGGTGCGCCACCTGTCCCGGCTGGTGGACGACCTGCTTGACGTTTCGCGGATTGCCACTGGCCGCATCGTGCTCCAGTGCGAACGCGTCGAGCTGGCGAGCGTGCTGGCCAGCGCGGTGGAGGCGAGTCAGCCGCTCATCGATGCCGCGGGGCACCGCTTAGCCATGTCCCTGCCGGACATGCAGGTCTGGCTGAATGGCGATCCGGTGCGCCTCGCGCAGGTGTTCCTCAACCTGCTCAACAACGCCGCGAAGTACACGCCGGCGCAGGGGTCGATCGAGGTTTCGGCCCGGTTCGACGGCCGCGAGGTCGTCGTCCGGG
>DATLGF010000476.1:0-11004 GCA_035540575.1 Noviherbaspirillum sp. | reverse complement strand
GTCCTGGCCGACGGCTACGCCTGCGGCGGCGGACGCCGTGGCGCCCAGCAGGCGCTGCGCAATTTCTGGAAACGGGTGAGCGACGCCGCCCGCTTCAGCCCGCTGCAACGCACGCCGATGGACCGCATGCTCGGACGCTGGACGATGGACACCTCGCCCGGCTATGTGCTGTTCGGCATGCTCACCAGCATGATCTCGCCTTACGAATTCAATCCGCTCGACGTCAACCCGCTGCGCAACCTGCTGGAGGACCTGGTGGATTTCGAGCGCGTGCGCGGCTGCACACCACTGCAGTTGTTCATCTCTGCAACCAACGTGCGCACAGGCAAGGCGCGCATCTTCCGCCGCGAGGAACTGAGCGTGGATGCGGTGATGGCCTCCGCCTGCCTGCCGCAGATCTACCGGGCGGTGGAAATCGACGGCGAGGCCTACTGGGACGGCGGCTACATGGGGAATCCGGCGCTGTTTCCGCTGATCGACGAGACCGATGCGCACGATCTGATCATCGTGCAGATCAACCCGGTCATCCGCGAAGAACTGCCGCGCACCGCGCCCGAGATCATGAACCGGCTCAATGAAATCACGTTCAACTCAAGCCTGATCCGCGAGATCAGCTCGATCCTGCTGCTCAAGCAGCTGATCGACGAGGAACATGTGGACAGGGTGCGCTACACCGAAATGCGTCTGCACCGGATTAACTCGGAAAAGGAATTGCTGGGACTGTCGGTGTCGAGCAAGTTGAACGCCGAGTGGGCCTTCCTCGAACATCTGCACGACGTCGGCTACCGCACCGCCGACGACTGGCTGCGCGCCAATTTCGACCGCGTCGGCAAGGAAAGTACGCTGGACACGCTGTCGATGTACTTCGCCGAATGCGGCGTGCAGACGCCGGAGCAGCCGCAGGAACAGGCACTGCGCAGGCGCGGCTGATCAGACGGTGCGCGCGCGCAGCGTATTCTTCCCGCCCCTCTTCGCTTCGTACATCAGCTCGTCGGCCCGGTGCAGCGCCTCGTCGGCGCTGGCCGGGGGCACGCTGAAACAGACGATGCCGATGCTGAAGCCTACCGGCCAGCGGTGCCCGCGGGACGTGCGTTCAAGCTCGGCCTTCATCTCGTCGGCGATGTGCTGGGCGGCGGCCAGGCCGGTTTCGCGCAGCAGCACCGCGAACTCGTCGCCGCCGAGCCGGCCCGCGCTGTCTGTCTTGCGCAGGCGGGCAAGCAACAGGCGTCCCAGCTCGGTCAGCAGCGCATCGCCGGCCTGGTGCCCCTGGGTGTCGTTGAGCGTCTTGAAATTGTCGACGTCGAGGTAGAGCAGCGAAAACGCATGGCCATAGCGTTTCTGGCGCACGACTTCCGCCTGCAGCTGTTCATGAAAGCCGCTGCGGTTCAGGCAGCCGGTCAGCACATCGGTGCGCGACTGGCGCCTGACGGTCCGGTAGGCTTCGCGCAGCCGCGACTGCACGAATACGAGCAGCATCATCGCGACGAAATCGCTGGACAGGTCAAGGTAGCGGTACAGCGGATTGGACGCGGGCGGCGCGAAATTGATGGTCAACAGCACCGTGATGACCGTCATCAGCACGAGGATGAACATCCCCCAGCGCAGCGAGGTGTACCAGGTGACGACGAGAACCGGGAGCATGTGCAGCGCGACGAGGCTGATCTCGAAGTTCAGTGCCGCGTCCGCAAGTGCGACCAGCGCGACGCCGACCACACCAAGGCTGATCACCCGATTCTCGCTCATCGTCATCGCCTCGCCTCACCTCCCTCTTCGCTGCTATGCGTTCGCTACATCCTGTCGCGCCGCTGGCGCCAGCGGCGCGACACGTTCATCTTCCAGATCGTGCTGACCAGGAAGTAGCCGGCCAGCGCGCCCACCGTGGACATCACCAGCAGCCCGAGCGCCAGCGGCAGGCCGACGCTCTGGAGCCACAGCAGCAGGTTCGGGAACCAGCCGATCACCTCGCCCTGCTGCACGGTCAGCACTTCCTGGATGTCCGTCTCTATCGCCGCCTCGGCCATCTCGACTTCCGCCCCGGTCAGGAAATCGCCGAGCCGGTACGCGGCGTAATAGATCGCCGGGAACGTCAGGGGATTCGACACCAGCGTGCAGAAAGCCGCCGTCGGCAGGTTGACCCGGATGATGATCGCGACCAGCGCGGCGAAGAAGATCTGCGCAAATGGAATCAGAAGCCCGAAGAACAGACCCACGGCCACCCCGCCGGCCACCGAGCGCCGGTTGAACTGCCAGAGAAAGTGATGATCCAGATAAGGGGCAAAAGGTTTCAGGAAGCGACTTTGCTTCAGTGACTGGGCGGACGGCAGACGTTTGGAAAACTGGCCTCGCGGCATGCGCAATATCCCTGCATTGATTGGAGCAGCGCCCATTGTATGCCGAGGCCGACCCGATTCGTTGCCGCAACGCGCCTTGTTCTGGAAACGTGTAGACCTTCTGGCATCGTGATGCAGCTCAAGTGCGTTCCGGGCGCAGAACTCCGCGAAGTTGCCCGGACTCCTAACAGAAATCAGGATGGAGCCGAGAATGAACAAGATGATCAGGATGGCAATGACCGGCGCATGCGCCGGGAACGGGGGTGTGCAATGAGCGCCCCGGTGGTTGTGGTGACCGGCGCGTCCGCCGGAATCGGCCGCGCGACGGCGGTGGCGTTCGGCAGGAAAGGCTACAAGGTCGCCCTGCTCGCGCGCGGGGAGGAAGGCCTCGAAGGCGCCCGCCGGGATGTCGAAGCGGCCGGCGGCCAGGCGATCGCAATCGTGACCGATGTGGCCGAGCACGACCAGGTGGAGGCGGCCGCCGAGCGCGTGGAGCGCGAACTGGGACCGATCGACGTGTGGGTCAACAATGCGATGGCGACAATCTTTGCGCCGCTCGAGCAGGTCGCGCCGCAGGATTTCGAGCGCGCGACCCGGGTCACCTACCTGGGGGCAGTCTGGGGCACGATGGCTGCACTGAAGCGCATGAAGCCGCGCGACGCCGGCACCATCGTCCAGGTCGGGTCAGCCCTCGCCTACCGTTCGATTCCGCTGCAGGCCGCCTACTGCGGCGCCAAGAGCGCAATGCGCGGCTTCACCGATTCGCTGCGCTCGGAATTGATCCATGACAAGAGCCGGGTGCACGTGACGATGGTGCAACTGGGGGCGTTCAATACGCCGCAGTTCGAGTGGGGCCGCACCAGCTTCGACCGGCGTCCGCAGCCGGTGCCGCCTATCTACCAGCCGGAAGTGGCCGCCGATGCGATCGTCTGGGCCGCCGAGCGCAGGCGCCGCGAGGTCTGGGTCGGATCCAACGCGTTCAAGGCGATTGTCGGGCAACGTCTGTTCCCCGGCATGCTCGACCGGATGATGGCCAGCCAGGCCTGGGACGGGCAGCTCGACGACGAGCCGCTGCCGCGGGAGCGGGCCGACAATCTGTACACCCCGGTACAGCGCGACTACGGGGCGCACGGCCGCTTCGATGCGCAATCGCGGCCGGTCAGCTGGCAGTACCGGCTGGTCAAGTACCGCTGGCCCACGCTGGCCGCGTCGGTTGCGCTGCTGCTGGCCGGCGGGGCCGCATGGCGCGCCGGGCGCCGCGCGGTGCCGGGCGCGTCGGACCGTCAAGCACGCTCCGGGCGCGATACCTGATCGGAGAAGGAACGGTGCGGGCGCCGTTCCTTCGACGAAGCGATGTCAGCGCGTCTGCACGCCGGGATTCGCCCACCCGAAGTACGCTGCCAGCATCGCGGTACCGGCGTGGAGCCAGACGTC
This sequence comes from Noviherbaspirillum sp., assembly GCA_035540575.1. GTDB lineage: Bacteria > Pseudomonadota > Gammaproteobacteria > Burkholderiales > Burkholderiaceae_D > Noviherbaspirillum. The sequence goes on along the minus strand of DATLGF010000476.1, from coordinate 7,240 downwards.
ATGGCTGTGCAGCGGCACCAAGCCGAACATCGTGTGCAGGCCGGGAATCAGACCCATGACGGCAAGCAGCCCGTAGATGACGGCCAGGGCGCGCGCATAAAAAATCGCCGCGCCGGCGGTGCGGGCGGCGAACAGTCCCCATGCCCCGATCGCGAGATGCACCAGCGTGTGCAGCACGTTTACCGGGAACAGTCCCAGCAGGCGTCCGTGCAGGGCTTCCACGGCCAGGCCCGGGTCCTTCGGGGCGGGCGACTGCAGCAATGGCGGCACGAATCCGGCAATTCCCACGATCAGGTAGATCAATCCGATCACAAAGGCAAAGCGCATCACGTTCATGGCCCCTCCAGAAAGTAAATGTGGAAACAACAACGGCAAAGCCTGCTTTCCTGCGCCACGTTTGCCGCGCGTGTGACCGGACTCGCGCCGGCCGCCGTGCAGCGTGACGCCGCTACTCCGCTGCCGGCATCTCCTCGACCTGTATCGGCACCTGCAGTTTCTGCCCCTTGCGCCAGACCTCGGCATTGACGGTGGTGCCAGGCTTGGTATTGGCGACGAAGCGCGCAAGTCCCGCCGAAGATTCGACCGGTTCCTGGTTCATCGAAAGGATCACGTCGCCGGCCTGCAGGCCGGCCTTCTGTGCCGGCGATGCCGGCTCCACTGCGGCGATCAGCGCCCCTTCCGGCTCTTTCAGTCCGAACGACGCGGCCAGGTCGACCGTCATTTCCTGCACCTGCACGCCGATGCGGCCGCGCGTGACCTTGCCAGTCTCACGCAATTCCTTGGCCACGCTCATCGCGATGTCGATCGGAATGGCGAAGGAAATACCCATGAAGCCGCCGGTCTGGCTCAGGATCATCGAGTTGATGCCGATCACCTCGCCGCGCGACGAGAACAGCGGCCCGCCGGAATTGCCGGGGTTGACCGCCACATCGGTCTGCAGAAAGGGCACGTAGCTTCCGCCGGGCAGCAGGCGTTCCTTCGCGCTGATCACGCCCACGGTGATGCTGTTTTCGAAGCCGAACGGGGCGCCGATGGCGGCCACCCATTCGCCCGGTTCCACCGGCGCGGAATCACCCACACGCACCACCGGCAGTCCGGTGCCTTCGATCTTGATCAGCGCCACGTCGGTCTGCGTATCGACGCCGATCACGCGCGCCTTGTATTCGCGTTTCGTGGTCAGGCGCACCGTCACCTCGGCGCTGTCGGCGACCACGTGGGCATTGGTGAGGATGAAGCCGTCGTCGGAGATCAGGAACCCCGATCCCATCCCCGCGATCGGGGCTTCCGGACCCGGCGCGCCGAAGCGGCGGAAAAATTCCGCGAGCGGATCGGTGGTTTCGCCTTCGGCCGGAGTGGTGCTGATGTTGACCACGGCCGGCCCCTGCTGCTTTACCAGCTCCACAAAGCTGGGCAGGCTGGCGGGGGCCGTGCTGGTCCGCTCGTCGGTCTGGCCGGCCTGGAACGGCCCCCTGTCGTCGCGTGCGCAACCGGCCAGCAGCGCGGCAAGCATCACCATTGCGAACATTCGGGAAATGATTGGATTGCGCACTCGGCTTCTCCTTTAAGCGCCCTGCCCGTTACCTTCGAGGGCCAGATGGGCCATGATCTGCGAGACATGGGTCAAGCCCTGTGGAAAGTTGCCCAGCATTTCTTCATGCCTGATGCTGTATTCCTCGGAAAACAAGCCGATGTCGTTCGCACATTCCAGCGCGCGCCTGTAGTACTTTTCGGCGCGGTCGCGCCGACCCTGCTGCGCCAGGCAGGCAACCAGCCAGAACGTGCACGGCAGGAACATGCCTTCCTCGCCTTCCAGCCCATCCTCGGTGTTATAGCGCAACAGCAGGCCGCCTTCGTCGAGCTCCTGGCAGATCGCGTCGACCGTGCCCATCATGCGCGGATCGTCATACGGCAGGAAGCCCACGCGCGGCAGCAGCAGCACGGCCGCGTCCAGCCCCGGCTCTCCGAATGCCTGCACAAAGGTATTGCGCGTGGCGTCGTAACCCTCGGTTTCGATCGCCGTGCGCATTTCCTCGCGCACTGCGCGCCAGCGCTCCAGCGGCGCCTCGAAGCCGTTGTCCTCCGCCAGACAGATGCCGCGATTGACGGCAGCCCAGCACATGACCTTCGAATGCACATAGTGGCGCGGCACGTCGCGCACTTCCCAGATGCCGTGGTCGGCGTCGCGCCAGCGGCGGCAGGCGGTCTCGACGACATCGCGCAAAAAGGTCCAGTAGTCCGGTTCGGTCGGGTGGCCGTTCGCATGCCATTCCCACGCCATCTCCAGCAACTCGCCGTAAATGTCGAGCTGGACCTGCTTGGCGGCGCAGTTGCCGATGCGTACCGGCTTCGAGCCGCGGTAGCCCTCCATCCAGTCGAGGATGGTTTCGGTCAGGCGGCGCTTGCCGTCGACGCCGTACATGATCTGCATCTGCTCGGCGCTGCCGGCCGCGCTGCGCTGGATGAACTGGTGGAACAGATCCGCCTCGCGCACATAGCCGAGATCGTGCAGCACCCGCACGGTGAACACCGAATCGCGCACCCAGCTGTAGCGGTAGTCCCAGTTGCGCTCCCCGCCTATCCATTCAGGCAGCGAGGTGGTGGTGGCGGCGATGATGGCCCCGGTGCGCTCGAAGGTCAGGCCCTTGAGCACGAGCGCAGAACGCATCGTGTACGGGTCGCTCGCGTAGCGCCTGTCCATGCGCGAAGCCCACTTGCGCCACCAGTTGCGCGTGGTCTCGAAATAGCCGTCCAGCTCGTTGGCGGACGCCATGCCCTCCTCGAGGCGCTGCTCCACGCGCTCGGGCGTCTCGAACTCCAGGGCCAGGCGCAGCCGCTCGCCGGCACGGATCGTCGCCGAGCCGTACAGGCCGTCATGCTCGGCCACCTCGAGCTCCATGTCGGCGTGGATGATCAGCCCCTTGTCGCTACCGATCGCGGTATAGACGCTGCGCCCGGCGCGGCGCATGCGCGGCAGGATCTCGCCGTAGTCGAAGCGCGGCCGCACTTCCACGCGCAGCTTGACCTCGCCTTCTATGCCCTGGACGATGCGCACGTGGTCGTACAGCGGTTCGGCATCCACGTCGGGATCGATGGCGAAAAAATCGATCAGGCGCGCCATGCCGGTCGCGGTATGGAAAGTCGTCTCCAGCACCAGCGTTTCCGGCAGATAGCGCCAGCTCGTCTTGAAGTCTCCCTCCGGCGCAATCGAGCAATAACCGCCCTTTTTCCAGTCGAGCAGCCGCCCGAAGATACTGTCGTCATCCACGCGCGGCATGCAGCACCAGTCGACCGAACCGTTGCGCGAAATCAACGCGTTGCAATGGCAGTCGCTGATCAGTGCGTAGTCGCTGATCTTCGGGTAGTAGCTGTAGTGTTCGCTCATCGCCTGCTGGTCTCCTCGATGCGCTACATGCGCCGCAGCGGGCCGGCCGCATCGCGCGTCATTGCCGGCGGACGCGACAACGGCGGATTGCCGGGATCGTACTCGGGGCTGCTCTCGATCTCCGCCCGGCTCATGCCGACCGTCACGCTCTTGTCTTCCCAGTTCACCGAGGAAATGCGTTGCGGGGACACCATCACATGTTTGCCCGGCCACCAGTTGCGCGGGTCGATCACGATCAACTGAATTGACCAGTCTTCCTCGTCGAACAGCAGATCTTCGACATGCCCCAAGGTATCGTCGGTGGCGTGGATGGTGTAGCCCACCACCTCGTTGCGGCTGCGCAGATGCGGGTCGTCATCGCTTTCGGCCATTTCCTCGCGCATCTCGTTGGCGATCACGTCCTCGCGCTCCCGTTCGGCGATCAGCGAGGGTTCGACCGAGAAACCCCATGCGTACGGTCCGGTCCAGTAGTACGGATAGCCGTAATGGCCGAACAGTTCGCGCTCCTGCTGGCGTGAAACCGGCATGTGGGTATCGATGCCGGGACTGTTGCGGATCTGCTCCTGCGTGAGGTTCATCAGGATCGTCCCGCCGTCCCAGTCCGCCTGCCGGAACGACAGCGGCGACAGCAGAACCTTGCGCCCGGTCAGCCAGGTTCCCGTGTCGACCACCAGATAGCGCACGACCCAGCGCTCATCATCGAAGTACACATCGTCGACGCTGCCGACCTCGCCGTCGGTGCCATGCACGGTGAAGCCGATCAGGTTCTTTGCACTGTGCAGCATGGATTTCCTCCTTACGTTGCGTTCCGCGACGCAAGGCAACGCGCCTGCGCCGACGCTTTACGACACGCAAAATGCGGGCCGGGACGAACCCGGCGGCCGTGAAGCAGGGCTGGCGCGGCCGGCATGCGCGCGCATGTAAAACCTGCCGTGCCGGATGGAATTCCGGGTGCGCGGCACGGTCTGAGTGGCACCGTGTGCGCCGCCACGAGGACCGCCATGCTTACTATCAGTAATACCCGCCCGGAAGCGCCGAACGTCGCCGTGTTCGGCCAGCTCGACGACGGCACCTATGCCGGCGAAGTCGTGGGAGAAACGGAGGTGCCCTATACGCGCTGCTGGGACAACGCGATCGACCAGGTCGTCGTCTACATCGAACCTGATGAAAAGGAATTGCAGGAAATCGTGAAGGCGCTCAACGACGGACGGCTGGAGTTTCGCAGCCTTCAGGAGTTCGGCGGCGCCGACGGAGGGTCGTCGACGCTGCCGATTTGAGAGGAGAGTCAGCACAGGAGACAGGAGAGGCCCCTGCCGCCCGAGGGGAGCTTCACCGCACTCCGCTGGAGCAGATCAACCCAGTTCTATCGGCACGAACAGGCGGTGCTCGCCCCGTTGCACCAGGACCGCCGCGTTGCGGCCCGATTTGCGCGCCAGGTCCCGCAGCTGCTCGGGACCGGTGACTTGCGCCCCGTTGAACGAGAGCACGATGTCGCCGCGCTCCAGGCCGGCCTTGGCAGCCGCACCGCTGACGCCTTCGACCAGCACGCCGCCCTGCACGCCGGCGCTGCGCTGCTCCTGGCGATCGAGCGGACGCACCGCAAGTCCGAGCCGGCCCTGCTGCTGGGCGCCGGGTTCGTCGTCGCGCTGTGCGACGGTCGTGTCCTGCATCTGGCCGATCGTGACGTTGAGCGCCTGCGGCTTGCCGCTGCGCAGCACCTCCACCTTGACCTGAGTTCCCGGCTGCATGCGCGCCACCCGTGCAGGCAGATCCGACGATTCCCGGATTTCCTGTCCGTTGAAGCGCACGATCACATCGCCCGGCTCCAGCCCGCCCTTGGCCGCCGGCCCGTTGCGCTCGACAGAGGCGACCAGCGCGCCATTCAGCGAATTCAGCCCAAGCGACTCGGCGAGCGACTGCGTGATGCTCTGTACGCTCACGCCAAGCCGGCCGCGCGTGACCTTGCCATGCTTGACGAGCTGATCCTTCACGTCGATCGCCACGTCGATCGGCACCGCGAACGACAGCCCCTGGAAGCCGCCGGTGCGGCTGTAGATCTGCGAGTTGATACCGATCACTTCCCCGCGCAGATTGAACAGCGGGCCGCCCGAGTTGCCGGGATTGACCGCAACGTCCGTCTGGATGAACGGCACATAGTTGTCATTCGGCAGCGCGCGCGACTGGGCACTGATAATGCCGGCCGTCGCCGTGTTCTCCAGGCCGTAGGGCGAGCCGATCGCCAGCACCGGTTCGCCGACCGCCGATGCGCCGGGATTGCCGATTTTCACGGTCGGCAGGTTCTTTGCGTCGATGCGCAGTACCGCGACGTCGGTCTGACGGTCCGCTCCAACCACCGTGGCCTTGAACTCGCGCCGGTCGGTGAGGCGCACCGTGACTTCGTCGGCACCCTCGACCACGTGGGCATTGGTCAGGATCATGCCGTCGGCGCTGACAATGAAGCCCGAGCCCATGCCGCGGGCCTGCGGTGCAGGCTCTGCCCCGCCGGGTCCTCCCGGTCCGAACGGACCGAAGGGGCCGAACGGAAAGGCGCCGAACGGACCCTGCTGCGGCCCGCTCGGAACGCCGCGTGCGCGCTGCTCGCGCGCCGTGCCGACCACGCTGATGTTCACCACGGCGGGACCGTAGGCCTTGACGATGCCGGAGAAATCGGTGGCGACGGCACTGCCGGGTACGGCGGCGGCCACTGCTGCCGGCGGCGCCGCGGTCTGGGCCGCGGCATGTCCGCCCAAGCCGGCATAGCCGCCGGCCATGACCGCCGCAAGGGAAACGGCGATCACACTGCGCTTGAAAAGCTTGCTTGTCATTCGATGCACTCCTGGGTTGCTGCGAAACGATAGGCTGGATGGTAGCGGGGGGACTCTTAAAATGGACTTAAAAGGGCCGGCGCCGTTCTGCAAGGCGTACACGCCTAAGCGATTACTCTTGTCATGTCGTTCCCGTGAAGGCGGGAACCCAGTTTGAACGGGTGCAGGGACGCAGGCAGGGAGAAAATCCCGGCATCGTTCTGCCACCCAACTCGTTGCTGGGATTGCATCCCAGCCTACCGTGCTGAGCCGGCTTCCCGCCTGCGCCGGAACGACATTGCGAATTTGTTCGCATTTTTGAACGGCTATCCCTCAGCCAACCCGCTTTCACACGCCACCTCACCCCTTCCACCGCAACTCCGCACGCAAGCCCGGATGCGTGTTTCCCAGGGTCAGCAGCGCGCCATGGGCCTCCGCGATCTGCTTGGCGATCGCCAGTCCCAGGCCGCTCCCCACCTCCGCCGTACCCGGCACCCGGTAGAAACGGTCGAACACGCGCGCGAGATCTTGCTCGGGGATGCCGGGGCCGGTGTCTTGCACGGCAAGCACCGTGTCGTGCCCGTCCTTGACCACGTGCACGTCAACCCTGCCCCCGCGCGGCGTGTAACGCAGCGCATTGGAGACGAGATTGCCCAACAGGATGCGCAGCGCATCCGGGTCGCCTGCCACGCTGACCTCCGCCGCCTCGGCGATGCCGAGGTCGATCCCGCGCTCCTCGGCCAGTGCCGCATGGTCCGCCACCGCCTGCTGCGCGAGCGCGCGCAGCGCGACCGGTTCGCGGCGCATCTCGGCGGCGTCCGGCTCCTGGCGCGCGAGCGTGAGCAGCTGCTGCACCATGTTCATCGCGCGCATGTAACCCTGTTTCAGTTCACCGAACGCCTGCGCGCGCTCCGCGGGCGTCTGGGCGCGCTCGGCAAGCTGGATCTGCAACTGCAATGCCGTCAGCGGCGTGCGCAGTTCGTGGGCGGCATCGGCGATGAACGCGCGCTGGGCGCCGATGGACTGGCGCAGGCGCGCGAGCAGGTCGTTGAGC
>DATLGF010000475.1:0-2302 GCA_035540575.1 Noviherbaspirillum sp. | reverse complement strand
CTGCAAGCTCATCGCGCAACCTTGCGAGAATCCAGCCAGCACAATGCGTTCGGCCGGGACGCCGCGCGCCTTCTCGCGGGCAATCAGCGCTTCGACCATTGCCTGCGATCGGCGCAAGCCCGCCTCGTCCTCGCGCGTGCGAAGATCCAGGCCGAGAATGTCGTACCAGGCGCGCATCACATAGCCGTTGTTGATCGTGACCGGCATCGCCGGCGCGTGCGGAAACACGAAGCGGATCGCGGGGCAGCCGGTCAGGTCGAGCTCGGGCACGAGCGGGACGAAGTCGCTGCCGTCTGCGCCCAGACCGTGCAGCCAGATCACGGCCGCGGCCGGATTCGGCGCCGTTTCTATCTGTATCGCATCGAGCAGGGAGGCGCTCATCGTTTTCCTCTACGTTGATGTCGCCGGGCGGATTGCCGACTTCGGACGAAACGCCTTGCACACGTCGTCATTGGTTTCGATATACGGCCCGCCGATCAGGTCGATGCAATAAGGAACGGCAGCGAAAATGCCGGGTACCAGCGGCGCGCCCTGGTCGTCCTTCAGTCCTTCCAGTATTTCCTTGATGGATTTCGGCTGGCCCGGCAGGTTCATGATGAGGGCGGCGTGATCGGGTATCTCGCGAATGACAGCGACCTGGCGCGAAAGAATCGCGGTGGGCACGAACTTCAGGCTGATCTGGCGCATCTGTTCGCCGAAACCCGGCATCTCGCGGGTGCCGACGGCCAGCGTGGCTTCCGGCGTCACGTCGCGTCGCGCGGGGCCGGTGCCGCCGGTCGTCAGTACCAGGTGGCAGCGCGCTTCGTCCACCAGTTCAATCAGCGCCTGTTCGATGCGGCTGCGTTCGTCGGGAATCAGGCGCGTCTCCATTTCCCATGGCGTCAGCAGCGCGGCGGCGAACCAGTCGCGCAGGGCCGGAACGCCCTTGTCTTCGTAGACGCCGGACGAGGCCCGGTCGGAGACGGAGACCAGGCCGACACGCAGCGTCTCATTCTGCATCGCCGGCCTCGTTATCGTCCTCTGTCTGCGCGTCGGCCTGGGCCGCCCCCGCCTTGAGCTGCTTGAGCAGCTGGAACAGCTCGCGGTAGGCCTTCGGCGGCTTGTTCTCCGCCTGTTCCTTGCGCGCATTGCGAATCAGCGTGCGCAGGTGCTGGACGTCGGCGTCCGGATGCCGCTGCAGCAGGTCGGTCACCGCCTTGTCGTCGGCAAGCAGCTTCTCGCGCTGGCGCTCGAGCGCATGCATTGCCGCCGTCTCGGCCTTCGATGCGCCTTTCCAGCTGTCGAGCACCTGCTGGATGGCCGCGATTTCGTCATCCTCGAGCGTGCGCATCTTGCGTCCCACGAATTGCAGCTGGCGGCGACGACCTTCATGGTCGCGGATCTTCTGGCACTCGAGGATGGCGTCGCGCACATCCTCGGGCATCGGAACGCGCATCACGCGGTCCTTGGGCTGGGCTACCAGTTCCGCGCCGAGTTCCTGCAGCGCGGTCATTTCGCGCTTGAGCTGTGATTTGGAGGGGCGGTCGTACTTCTGTTCGAATTCGCTGGACTGAAAGCCGACCGAGCCGCGGTTCGCGTTGGGCATGTTGAGTAGTGCGTGAGAAGAGTGGAAGACGCGCTGCAACGCTTGATCCAGGCCGCAGGGTCTTGAATGAACGACTGCTATGATACCCGCTTTGATCCGACCAGACGCCCCATGACGCATCCGCTATTCACGCACAGCCAAGAGCAACTCCGGCAGATTGCCGAGGATGTCCTGCGTTTCGCGAGGGAAAAGGGCGCCTCCGATGCTGCCGTCGAAATCAGCGAGGGCAAGGGGCTCGCAGTCAGCGTGCGCAAGGGCAAGATCGAGACGATCGAGCAGAACAAGGACAAGGGGATCGGAGTCACGGTTCATCTGGGCGCACCCGGCCATGTGCGGCGCGGGAATGCCAGCACCTCCGACTTCTCTTCGAGGTCCTTGCGCGACACGGTGAGCGCCGCATATGACATCGCTCGATTCACCGCCGAGGACGACTGCGCGGGTCTGCCCGACGAGGACACGCTCGAGAAGGCGCCGCGCGATCTGCAATTGTTCCATCCGTGGGACGTCACGGCCGAGGAAGCGGTCGAGCTCGCCCAGCGCTGCGAAGGCGCAGCCTTCGGCGTCGACCGCCGCATCGCCAATAGCGAAGGCGCCGGCGTGCATGCGCAACACTCGCAGTTCGTGTACGCGAATTCGCGCGGCTTCATCGGTGGCTATCCGTATTCGCGCCACACGCTGTCCGTTGCGCCGATCGCGCGAAGCGGCGTGGACATGCAG
>DATLGF010000474.1:0-3570 GCA_035540575.1 Noviherbaspirillum sp. | reverse complement strand
CAGCAGGCCGATCACGATTTCCGCCGCATCCAGTGTTGTACTGGATGCGGCGGAAATCGTGATCGGCCTGCTGCAGGATCTTGTGCATCTCGCGACGCAGCGCCTTGTGCGATTCCGGCAGCTGGGCGAAGTCGAGGTAGGCGGACGCCTTCACCCGCTCGGCCTGCGCATGCGCGAACGCCCAGACGCGGCGCAGGAAACGGTGCGCGCCTTCGACGCCGGCATCGTTCCATTCGAGCGTCTGTTCCGGCGGCGAGGCGAACATCACGAACAGGCGCGCGGTGTCCGCACCGTACTGGTTGATCAGTTCCTGCGGATCGACGCCGTTGTTCTTCGACTTCGACATCGTGCCGACGCCGTCGTAGTTCACTTCCGAGCCATCGCTCTTGAGCTTCGCGCCGACGATGCGGCCCGACTCGTCGTAGACGTTATCCACGTCCTGCGGCCAGAAGTATTCGATGCCGCCGGCCGGCGTGCGGCGCGAGTAGATGTGGTTGAGCACCATGCCCTGTGTGAGCAGGTTGGTGAACGGTTCATCCACTTTTACCAGGCCGAGGTCGCGCATCACCTTGGTCCAGAAGCGCGCGTACAGCAGGTGCAGGATCGCGTGCTCGATGCCGCCGATGTACTGGTCCATCGGCATCCAGTAGTCGGCGCCCCCGTCCACCATCTGCTCGTCGTTCTTCGGATCGCAATAGCGCATGAAGTACCAGGACGAGTCGACGAAGGTGTCCATCGTATCGGTCTCGCGCCGCGCCGGCTTGCCGCACTGCGGGCAATCGACGTGCAGGAAATCCTCGCGCTTGTTCAGCGGATTGCCGGTGCCGTCCGGCACGCAGTCCTGCGGCAGCACGACCGGGAGATCCTTCTCGGGCACCGGGACGGGGCCGCAGGACTCGCAGTGGATGATCGGGATCGGCGTACCCCAGTAGCGCTGGCGCGAAATGCCCCAGTCGCGCAGGCGCCAGGTGGTCTTCTTCTCACCCAGGCCCTGCGCGGCCAGATCGGCCGCGACCGCGTCCACCGCCGCCTTGTAGGGCAGGCCGTCGTATTTGCCGGAATTGACGGTGACGCCGCGCTGCTTGTCGGCGTACCACTCCTGCCAGGCCTCGGTCGAATACGTTTCGCCCTCGACGGCGATCACCTGCTTGATCGGCAGGCCATACTTTTTCGCGAACGCGAAGTCGCGCTCGTCGTGTGCCGGCACGCCCATCACCGCGCCGTCGCCGTAGGTCATCAGCACATAGTTGCCGACCCAGACGTCGACCTGCGCGCCGGTCAGCGGATGCGTGACCGTCAGTCCGGCCGGCATGCCTTCCTTTTCCTTGAGCGCTAGTTCCGCTTCGGTGGTGCCGCCGCGCTTGCATTCGTCGATGAACGCGGCGAGCTTCGGATTCGAAGCGGCCGCGTGGGTAGCCAGCGGATGTTCGGGCGCCACCGCGCAGAAGGTCACGCCCATGATGGTGTCGGCACGCGTGGTAAACACGAACATCTTGCCGTCCTGGATCGGCGCGCCGTCGGCGTCGCGGATGTCATGCGTGAAGGCAAAGCGCACACCCTCGCTCTTGCCGATCCAGTTTTCCTGCATCACGCGCACGCGCTCGGGCCAGCCGGGCAGATTGTTGACCACGTGGTCGAGCAGTTCTTCCGCGTAATCGGTGATCTTCAGGTAGTAGCCGGGGATCTCTCGTTTCTCGACCAGCGCGCCGGTACGCCAGCCGCGTCCATCGATCACCTGCTCGTTGGCCAGCACGGTCTGGTCCACCGGGTCCCAGTTCACCACCTGGGTCTTGCGGTAGGCGATGCCCTTATCCAGCATCTTCAGGAACAGCCACTGGTTCCACTTGTAATAGCTCGGGTCGCAGGTCGCAATCTCGCGCGACCAGTCGATCGCCAGCCCCATCGCCTGCATCTGCTTCTTCATGTAGGCGATGTTGTCGTAGGTCCACTTCGCCGGCGGCACGCCGTTTTTCAGCGCCGCGTTCTCGGCCGGCAGGCCGAACGCATCCCAGCCCATCGGCATCAGCACGTTGTGGCCGTTCATGCGCAGGAAGCGCGCGAGCATGTCGTTGATCGTGTAGTTGCGCACATGGCCCATGTGCAGCTTGCCCGAGGGGTAGGGCAGCATCGAGCATGCGTAGAATTTCTTCTTGTCCTGCCCGTTCCTGTCCTTCGCGTGTTCTACGGTCTTGTAGGCGTCGATCGCGTTCCAGTGGTCTTGCGCCGCTTTTTCGATGTCGGCTGGGATGTACTTTTCTTGCATGACGAAGGGGCGTGGCAGGTTGAATGAAACCAGCCATTATACTGGTTCGATTTGCGCTGTTGCGGCGCGAAAACGGGGAGATCCAATACGCCTGGGCGTCGTTCCCGCGCAGGCGGGAACCCGGCGCCGATGCTTGCAGACCTCCATGCGTGGAAAGCAAGTGCTGCGTCTGAACGGGAATGACGAAGTCGCGTTCAGCGATTCAGGAACAGCGTCCGGCCCCGCGGGGACCTTCAGTCTCGGATCACGCGCAGCGCCAGCACCGGCGGCTCGCCCGCTTCGGCGCAGCGCACATTGACTTCCTCTACACACTCTTCGAGCGCCTCGAGAATCGCCGGTGCCTGCCGGCGCAGCGCGTCGCCGTGCACGACTTCGATCTCCAGCGTTTCCTCCGGGCCGAGCGAGAAACGGGTCATGCCGTCATCGTCGCGCAGGCCGCTCATGCAGTCGATCCAGGCGTCCATGTTCGCACCGTAGAAATCGGGAAAACCGAATGCGGCGCGGCACACTTGGTGAAAAGCGGGCCAGGTCAGCAGTTGCCGGCCGTCTAGCCTGACCTGCATCTCAGCGCTCTCCCGCACTCGCATCGGTCACGAAGCCCATGCGCGTCATGCCCTGGGCCTGGGCGGCGGACATCACCTGGGCGATGACTTCGTAGCGGGTGGATTTGTCGGCGCGCAGTTGCAACTCGGGCGGCGGCCGCAGTTGCGCCGCCTGCCCCAACCGCGCCTCGAGTTCGGCGCGATCCACGCGCTCCTCGTTCCAGAAGACGGCGCCCTCGGCATCGATCGACAGCGTGACCGCATCGCCGTTTTCGGGTGCGGGCGCCGACTGCGCCTGCGGCAGGTCCAGCTTCACCGAATGGGTCAGCAGCGGGGCGGCGATGATGAAGATCACGAGCAGCACCAGCATCACGTCGACCATGGGCGTGACGTTGATGTCGGCCATCGGGGCCGGTTGCTTGCCGTCGCTGAATCCGCCGAATGCCATTGCGACTCCTGGCCTCCTAGCGGGCGACGCGCGCGCCTGTGGTCAGGTACGCGTGCAGGTCGTGGGCGAAGGCGTCCAGCTCGGCGAGGGTGACGCGGTTGACGCGATTGAATGCGTTGTAGCCGAGCACCGCCGGAATCGCCACCACCAGGCCGGCGGCCGTCATGATCAGCGCTTCGCCGACCGGGCCCGCCACCTTGTCGATCTGGATGGTGCCGGCGGCGGAGACCGCGACCAGCGCGTGGTAGATGCCCCAGACGGTGCCGAACAGGCCGACGAAGGGAGCGGTCGAGCCGACCGAAGCCAGGAGCGTCAGT
>DATLGF010000473.1:0-3617 GCA_035540575.1 Noviherbaspirillum sp. | reverse complement strand
CGATACGATCGCGCGCGGCCTGGAGGCGTTTATGCCGGTGAGCGGGCGCCTGCAGCGCAAGACCGCGGCCAGCGGCGCGACTGTGATCGACGATACCTACAACGCCAATCCCGATTCGGTACGCGCCGCCATCGACGTGCTCGCCGGCTTCGGAGCGCCGCGCGTGCTGGTGCTCGGCGACATGGGCGAGGTGGGCAGCGAAGGGAAGAGCTTCCACGAAGAGATCGGCGCTTACGCGGCAGAACGCGGCATCGAGCACGTGCTCGTGACCGGCGATCTGATGCGTCATGCGGCTGCGGCCGGCGCGCCGGTCGCGCGTCACTTCGACGATTTCGATTCACTCAAGCGCGATGCGGAAGCCCTCGCGACGGCCGGCGCGACCGTGCTCGTCAAGGGCTCGCGCTTCATGCGGATGGAGCGGGTGGTAAACCACCTGGTCGACCCGCAATCCGCCAAACAAACGGAAACACACTGACATGCTGCTTTGGCTCGCACAATATTTTCAGGAAGAGATCGGACCGCTGCGCGTGTTCAGTTTCATCACCTTCCGTGCGGTGTTCGCGACGATCACCGCGCTCATCATCGGCCTGGTCGCAGGCCCGGCCGTGATCCGCATGCTGACCCGCTTGAAGGTCGGCCAGGCGGTGCGTACCTATGGCCCGCAGAGCCACATGGTCAAGAACGGCACGCCCACGATGGGCGGCGCGCTGGTGCTGCTCGCGATCGGCATCTCTACGGTGCTGTGGTCGGACTGGAGCAACCGCTTCGTCTGGGTCGTGATGCTCGTTACCCTCGGTTTCGGCGCGATCGGCTGGGTCGATGACTACCGCAAGGTCGTCTACAAGAACCCGGAGGGCATGTCTTCGCGCGAGAAGTTCTTCTGGCAGTCGCTGATCGGGCTGATTGCGGCCGTCTATCTCGCGTTCTCGGTGTCGGCGCCGACCAATACCGAAGTGCTGGACTTGTTCCTGGACTGGGTGCGTTCCGGCTTCAACATCGACCTGCCGCCTAAAGCCGACCTGATCGTCCCGTTCTTCAAATCGATCAGCTATCCACTCGGCGTCTGGGGCTTCATCGCGCTGACCTATTTCGTCATCGTCGGTACCAGCAATGCGGTGAACCTGACCGACGGTTTGGACGGGCTTGCCATCATGCCGACCGTGATGGTCGGCTCGGCGCTCGGCCTGATCGCCTATCTCACTGGCAGCGCGGTGTATTCGAAGTACCTGTTCATTCCCCACATCCCGGGTTCCGGCGAACTGCTGATCTTCTGCGGGGCGATGGCGGGTGCGGGACTGGCCTTCCTGTGGTTCAACGCCTATCCGGCGCAGGTCTTCATGGGCGACGTCGGCGCGCTGGCGCTGGGCGGCGCGCTCGGCACCATTGCGGTGATCGTGCGCCAGGAGATCGTGCTCTTCATCATGGGCGGCATCTTTGTCGTCGAGACGCTCTCGGTGATGCTGCAGGTGACCTGGTTCAAGTACACGAAGCGGCGCTACGGCGTCGGCCGGCGCATCCTGCTGATGGCGCCGCTGCACCATCACTATGAACAAAAGGGATGGGCTGAAACGAAGGTCGTGATCCGCTTCTGGATCATCACGATGATGCTCGTACTGTTCGGGCTGTCCACCTTGAAGCTGCGCTGATGGACTACCAGGGAAAACACGCTCTCGTCCTCGGGCTCGGTGAATCGGGCCTGGCGATCGCCCGCTGGCTCGCCCGCGGCGGCGCGCGCCTGCGCGTGGCCGATACGCGTGACGAGCCGCAGCGCCTGCCGGAGCTGCGCGAGTTTGCGCCCGAGGCCGAGTTCATCGGCGGCGCGTTCGAGCCCGCGCTGCTCGACGGCGTAGATTTCGTCGCGGTCAGCCCCGGCCTTGCGCCGACGCGCGAGCTGGCCGCCATCGTCCCGGCCGCGGCCGAGCGCGGCATTCCCATCCTGTCCGAGATCGCACTGTTTGCGCAGGCACTGGCAGCGTTGCGCGAGGCGCGCGGGTATGCACCGAAGCTGATCGCGATCACCGGCACAAACGGCAAGACCACCGTCACCAGCCTGACCGGGCTCTTGTGCCGGCGTGCCGGGCTGCGCACCGAAGTTGCGGGCAACATCAGCCCGGCCGCGCTCGACTGCCTGCGCACGGCGCTCGACGCCGACACGCTGCCCGAGGTCTGGGTGCTTGAACTGTCAAGCTTCCAGCTGCACTGGGCGGCCGACGCGTTCGAGGCCGACGTCGCGACCGTCCTCAACGTCACGCAGGACCACCTGGACTGGCATGGCGACATGGACGCCTACGCGGCCGACAAGGCGCGCATCTTCGGCGCACGGACGATACGCCTGCTCAACCGCGACGATGCGCGCGTGATGCAGATGGCCGCGCCTCTTGCAGCGAACATCAGCTTCGGCGCCGACGAGCCGGAGCAGGCCGGCAGCTTCGGCCTGGTCGAGGACAACGGCATGCAATGGTTGGCCGTGGCCGAGGCGGACGAAGACGACGACGGCGCGCCGAAGCGCCGCCGCAAGAAGGACAACGTCGACCAGCCGGTATCGATCAAGCGCCTGATGCCGGTCGACGCGCTGCAGCTGCGCGGGCGCCACAATGCGCTCAATGCGCTGGCCGCGCTGGCCTTGTGCCGGGCGATCGGCCTGGCGCTCGCGCCGCTGCTGCACGGCCTGCGCGAGTACCGCGGCGAGCCGCACCGGGTCGAGCTGGTGGCAAACATCGGCGGCGTCGACTATGTCGATGACAGCAAGGGCACCAATGTTGGTGCGACGGTGGCGGCATTGAACGGCCTTGGCGCCGGACAGCCGGAGCCGCGACTGATCCTGATCGCCGGCGGTGATGGCAAGGGCCAGGACTTCACGCCGCTGGTCGAGCCCATTGCGCGCCACGTGCGGGCCGTCGTGCTGATCGGCAAGGACGCCGCCGCGATCCGCGCGGCGCTCGACGGCACCGTCGTTCAGATGATCGATTGCCAGACGCTGGAGCAGGCGGTCGCGAAAGCGGCCGAGCTCGCGCGCCCGGCGGACATCGTGCTGCTGTCGCCGGCGTGCGCGAGCCTGGACATGTTCCGCAATTACGGCCATCGCGCCGAAGTGTTCGTTGCAGCGGTGCGCGAGCTCGCGCTTTCACGCGGCGAGGTGCTCGCGTGAGATTCGCGTTCCCATCCTTCTCGTCTTCCGCAAAGCAGGCGCCACTGCCCGGCGTCATGCAGCGCTCGAAGATGATGGACTACGACCAGCCGCTGGTGTGGGTGGTCCTGCTCCTGATGCTGCTGGGGATGGTGATGGTGTATTCGGCCTCGATCGCGCTGCCGGATTCGCCGAAGTATGCGAACTATTCGAACTCGCACTTCCTGATGCGTCAGGCGACCTTCGTCGGCCTGGCGCTGATTGCCGGCATGCTCGCCTTCCGCGTGCCCGTTCAGACCTGGCAGCGTCTGGCGCCCTGGCTGTTCGTCGGCGCGATTGTGCTGCTGGTGCTCGTGCTCGTGCCCGGCATCGGCAAGGGCGTCAACGGCGCGCGTCGCTGGATCTCGCTGAAGTTCTTCAACATCCAGCCTTCCGAGCTGATGAAGCTGTTTGTCGTGCTGTACGCGGCCGATTACACGGTGCGCAAGCA
>DATLGF010000472.1:0-2375 GCA_035540575.1 Noviherbaspirillum sp. | reverse complement strand
GCAACGCGCCCGCCCCGATGCACTGTTCATGCACTGCCTGCCCGCCCACCGCGGCGAGGAAGTCGCCGCCGACGTCATCGACGGCCCGCAATCCGTCGGCTGGGACGCAGCCGAGAACCGCCTGCACGTGCAGAAGGCGCTGCTTGAATACCTGCTGCTGGGCAGGGTCAAATAAGGGCCCGTCGAGCCGCCATCGTCCAATCACCCATCGTTCCACCCCCATCACAGCGAAGCAGAAACCATGTCGACCATTCTCCAGTCCGTTCCCGTCAACCAGAAAGTGGGCATCGCCTTCTCCGGCGGCCTCGACACCAGCGCCGCGCTGCTGTGGATGCGCCAGAAGGGAGCCATCCCCTACGCGTACACGGCCAACCTCGGCCAGCCGGATGAGCCCGATTACGACGCGATTCCGAAGAAGGCCAGGCAGTACGGCGCCGAACAGGCGCGCCTGATCGACTGCCGCGAGCAGCTGGTCGCCGAAGGGATTGCCGCGCTGCAGAGCGGCGCCTTCCACATCACCACCGCCGGCGCCACCTACTTCAACACCACGCCGCTGGGCCGCGCAGTCACCGGAACGATGCTGGTTGCCGCGATGCAGGAAGACCAGGTCGACATCTGGGGCGACGGTTCGACCTTCAAGGGCAATGACATCGAGCGCTTCTACCGCTATGGCCTGCTGGTGAACCCGGCGCTGCGCATCTACAAGCCCTGGCTGGACGACACCTTCATCCATGAACTGGGCGGCCGCAAGGAAATGTCGGAGTTCATGATCAAGTCCGGCTTCGACTACAAGATGTCGGTCGAGAAGGCCTACTCCACCGATTCCAACATGCTGGGCGCCACCCACGAGGCGAAGGACCTGGAGAACCTCAATACCGGGATCAACATCGTCCAGCCCATCATGGGCGTGGCGTTCTGGCGCGACGACGTCGAGATCAAGCGCGAACAGGTGACGGTGCGCTTCGAGGAAGGGCGTCCGGTGGCGCTGAACGGCATGAGCTTCGCCAACGCGGTGGATCTGATGATGGAGGCCAACCGCATCGGCGGCCGCCACGGGCTGGGTATGAGCGACCAGATCGAAAACCGCATCATCGAAGCGAAGAGCCGCGGCATCTACGAGGCTCCCGGACTGGCGCTGCTGTTCATTGCCTACGAGCGCCTGGTGACCGGCATTCACAACGAAGACACGATCGAGCAGTACCGCGAGAACGGCCGCAAGCTCGGGCGCCTGCTGTACCAAGGCCGCTGGTTCGATCCGCAGGCGATCATGCTGCGCGAGGCGTCGCAGCGCTGGGTCGCGCGTGCGATCACCGGCGAGGTGACGATCGAACTGCGCCGAGGCAACGACTACTCGATCCTGAACACCGAGTCGCCGAACCTGACCTATGCGCCGGAGCGTCTGTCGATGGAAAAGGTGGAAGACGCGCCGTTCACGCCGCAGGATCGCATCGGCCAGCTGACCATGCGCAACCTGGACATCGCCGATACCCGCGAAAAACTCGGCATCTACAGCAAGGCCGGCCTGCTCTCCTCCGGTTCCTCGGTGGCGCTGCCGCGCCTGCACAAGAAGAGCGGCGAATAAGGGGACCGTTGATGAGCACGCAATTCGACAACGTATCCGTCGTCAAGAAAGCCAACATCTACTTCGACGGCAAGTGCGTCTCGCACACGGTGCAGTTCGCCGACGGCACGAAGAAAACCATAGGCGTGATCTTCCCGTCCGCGCTGACCTTCAACACCGGCGCACCGGAAGTGATGGAACTCAACGCCGGCAAGTGCCGCGTGCGCCTGAAGGGGGAGGACGCGTGGACGAGCTACGAAGGCGGCCAGCGCTTCAATGTGCCGGGAAATTCGAGCTTTGATATCGAAGTGATCGAGACGGTGGACTACGTCTGCCATTTCGAAGGGGCGTAAACCCGCTCGCCGGAGCCGGGCGGCGGTTTTGCCCGGCTTTTGCGCCGCCGCTCAGACGAACACCGGCTCCGGCTCCAATCGCACGCCAAACTTCTCGAACACATCCGCCTGCACCGCAGCGGCGAGTTCCGCGATCTCCCGTCCGCTTGCTCCGCCGCGGTTGACCAGCACCAGCGCCTGCTTCTCGTACACGCCGGCGCGCCCGAGGTCCCTGCCCTTCCAGCCGCACTGATCGATCAGCCATCCCGCCGCCAGCTTGAAACTGCCGTCGGCTTGCGGATAGCTGACCAGCTGCGGATAACGCTGCAGCAATGCATCGCGCTGCTGCGCGGGAACGAGCGGGTTCTTGAAAAAGCTGCCGGCGTTGCCGATCACGGCCGGGTCCGGCAGCTTGCGGCTGCGAATCGCGATGACCGCATCGCTCACCTGGCGCGCATCCGGTTGGGCGATGCGGTCATCGC
>DATLGF010000471.1:0-7493 GCA_035540575.1 Noviherbaspirillum sp. | reverse complement strand
CATTGGCCTGCTGGTCGCCTACACCGGTTCGCTGAACTACAACGAGGTGTTCGAGCGCCGCGAAGAGCTGGCCCTGCTGACGCTGCCGGGTACCGATTGGCTGCTGATCACCGTTGCCTGCATCTGCCTGTTCATCGGCGCAATGGGCAAGTCCGCACAGTTCCCGTTGCACGTCTGGCTTCCGGATTCGATGGAAGGGCCGACCCCGATCTCGGCGCTGATCCACGCGGCGACTATGGTGACGGCTGGCATCTTCATGGTCGCGCGCATGTCGCCGCTGTTCGAGCTGTCTGAAACCGCGCTGTCCGTCGTGCTGGTCATCGGCGCAATTACGGCGCTGTTCATGGGCTTCCTCGGCATCATCCAGAACGACATCAAGCGTGTGGTTGCATACTCGACGCTGTCCCAGCTCGGATACATGACGGTCGCACTGGGCGCCTCCGCCTACTCGATCGCCGTGTTCCATCTGATGACGCACGCGTTCTTCAAGGCGCTGCTTTTCCTGGGGGCCGGCGCGGTCATCATCGGCATGCATCACGACCAGGACATCCGCAACATGGGCGGACTGCGCAAGTACATGCCGATCACCTGGATCACGTCTTTGCTCGGCTCGCTCGCGCTGATCGGCACGCCTCTGTTCTCCGGGTTCTATTCGAAGGACAGCATCATCGAGGCGGTCCATCTGGTGAACATCCCGGGCGCGGCGTTCGCGGAGTTCGCAGTCATGGCGGGCGTGTTCGTGACCGCGTTCTACTCGTTCCGCATGTACTTCCTCGTCTTCCATGGCGAAGAGCGTTGGGGCAAGGCGCATGCCCAGCACCAGGACCATAGCCACGACGAACACAGCGATGAAGCCCATCACGGCCTGGCCCCGGGCGAGAAGCCGCATGAAGCTCCACTGGTGGTCACGCTGCCGCTGATCCTGCTGGCGATCCCGTCGGTCATCATCGGCTACCTGACGATCGGCCCGATGGTGCACGGCGACTTCTTCGAAGGTGTGATCTTCGTGAGCGATGCCCATCCGGCGATGGCTACGCTGACCGAACACTTCGACGGTGCCTGGGCGATGACGCTGCATGCATTCACCACCATGCCGTTCTGGCTGGCGCTGGCAGGTGTGGCCGCAGCCTACTACTGCTACATGGTCAATCCGCGCGTTCCCGCGTGGTTCTTTGACCGGTTCCGCGCGGTGCATACCCTGCTCGACAACAAGTACTACATGGACAAGATCAACGACGTAGTCTTCGCCGGCGGCGCGCGTGCCCTCGGTGCAGGACTGTGGAAGGGTGGTGACCGGGCATTCATCGACGGGGTGCTGGTCGACGGCAGCGCCAGGCTGGTCGGCTGGTTCTCCACTGTCGTACGCCGTCTGCAGTCCGGCTACATCTATCACTACGCTTTCGTGATGATCATCGGCGTGCTGCTTTTCCTGCTCGTCTTCCTGCCGTCTCCGTTTGCCAAATAAGTTGGCGAAGTAAGCGAATAATAACCATGATGCAGTCAACTTTTCCTTACCTGAGCCTTGCGATCTGGAGCCCGATCGTATTCGGTCTGATCGTCCTGGCAATCGGGCGCGACGAGAATCCGACCCCGACACGCGTCTTGTCGCTGATCGGCGCCATCGTCAGCTTCCTGGTTACGCTGCCGATCTACCTCCAGTTCGACAACACGGCTTCGGCCATGCAGTTCGTCGAGCAGGCGATGTGGATCGACCGCTTCAACATCCAGTATCTGCTCGGCGTGGACGGCATCTCGATGTGGTTCGTGCTGCTTACCGCCTTCATCACGGTCATCGTCGTGATCGCCGGATGGGAAGTGATCGAGAAGCGCGTTGCCCAGTACATGGGCGCGTTCCTGATCCTGTCGGGGGCGATGATCGGCGTGTTCACGGCACTGGACGGCCTGCTGTTCTACGTGTTCTTCGAAGCCACGCTGATCCCGATGTTCATCATCATCGGCGTGTGGGGCGGGCCGAACCGCGTCTATGCGGCGCTGAAGTTCTTCCTGTACACGCTGCTGGGTTCGCTGCTGACCCTCGTTGCGGTGATTTACCTGTACATGGAGTCCGGCAGCTTCCAGATCCTCGACTGGCATACCTTGCCGTTGACGATGGCAGCCCAGGTCTACATCTTCCTTGCCTTCCTGATGGCATTCGCGGTGAAGGTGCCGATGTGGCCGGTCCACACCTGGCTGCCAGACGCACACGTCGAGGCGCCGACCGGCGGTTCTGTAGTGCTAGCGGCGATCATGCTGAAGCTCGGCGCCTACGGCTTCCTGCGTTTCTCGCTGCCGATCGCCCCGGATGCCAGCCATGCGTTGTCCGGCCTGATGATCTCGCTGTCGCTGATCGCAGTGATCTACATCGGCCTGGTCGCGCTGGTGCAGGCCGACATGAAAAAGCTGGTCGCGTATTCGTCGATCGCCCACATGGGTTTCGTGACGCTCGGATTCTTCATTTTCAATGACATGGGCGTGCAGGGCGGCATCGTGCAGATGATCTCCCACGGCTTCGTGTCCGGTGCGATGTTCCTGTGTATCGGCGTGCTGTACGACCGCGTGCATTCCCGCGAGATCGCCGACTACGGTGGCGTGATCAATACCATGCCGCGCTTCGCCGCGTTCTTCGTGCTGTTCTCGCTGGCCAATGCGGGACTGCCCGGCACCTCGGGCTTCATCGGTGAATTCATGGTGATCCTGGCTTCCGTGCAGTTCAACTTCTGGATTGGCGTGCTCGCCGCCACCGCGCTGATCCTCGGTGCAGCGTACTCGCTGTGGCTGGTCAAGCGGGTCGTGTTCGGTGCGATCGCCCATCAGCACGTAGCCGACCTGCAGGACCTGAACCGGCGCGAGTTCTTCATGCTGGGCGTGCTGGCGATCGCCGTGATCCTGATGGGCGTGTATCCGGCGCCGTTCACCGACGTCATGCAGGTCTCGGTCTCGAATCTGCTCGACCATGTCTCCGTGTCCAAACTCAAGTAACACGGCAAACGAACCAGCGAGCGCAACATAGCGACGATGAAAAGATGGAAAACCTGAACCTGGCATTGGCCCTCCCCGAGATCTTTCTCGCGATTGCGATTTGCGCAATTCTGCTGATCGATGCATTCTCGAAGAGCGGCGCACGCGACCTTACCTTTGTGCTGTCGCTCGGCGCGATCGTCGTGGCCGGCCTGCTTGCTTATGCGGACTTCGGCAATCCGACCGCCTACGCGTTCTCGAACATGTACGTGTCCGATTCCATGGCGAGTCTGCTCAAGGTGTTCTCGTGCGTGGCAATTGCGTTGACACTGATCTACTCGCGCGGATATGCGGGCGATCGGGGCATGATCGGAGGCAACACGCTCGGCGGCGAGTTCTACCTGCTCGCGCTGTTCTCGCTGCTCGGCCAGTTCGTGATGATCTCCGGCAGCAATTTCCTGTCAATCTACCTTGGCCTCGAGCTGATGTCGCTGTCGCTCTACGCGCTGGTAGCTTTGCGGCGCGGCCATTCGGTCTCGACCGAGGCCGCGATGAAGTACTTCGTGCTCGGAGCACTGGCCTCCGGCTTCCTGCTCTATGGCATCTCGATGCTGTATGGCGCCACCGGCTCGCTGGATCTGCAGGAAGTGGCGGCCGCTGTTGCTTCCGGCAACGTCGATCGCACCGTGCTGGTGTTCGGCCTGGTATTCCTGGTCGCCGGCCTGGCTTTCAAGCTGGGTGCGGTTCCGTTCCACATGTGGGTCCCGGATGTGTACCAGGGCGCGCCGACGGCAGTGACGCTCCTGCTGGGTGGCGCACCGAAGCTGGCCACGTTTGCCATCATCATTCGCCTGCTCGTGGAAGGCCTGCTGCCCTTGGCCTTCGACTGGCAGCAGATGCTGACTGTACTCGCGGTGCTGTCGATCGCGATCGGCAACTTCACCGCGATCGTGCAAGTCAACATCAAGCGCATGCTCGCGTATTCGTCAATCGCGCAGATGGGCTTCATGCTGCTTGGCCTGCTGTCGGGCGTATCCAACGGCGATGCGTCGCAGGCGGGCAACGCTTACAGCTCGGCGCTGTTCTATGCGATCACCTATGTGATCACCACGGTCGGCGCCTTTGGCGTGATCATGCTGCTCGCTCGCGCCGGCTTCGAAGCCGAGAGCATCGACGATTTCAAGGGGCTGAACCAGCGCAGCCCCTGGTTCGCCTTCGTGATGCTGGCGCTGATGTTCTCGCTGACCGGAATTCCGCCTATGGTCGGCTTCTATGCGAAGCTGTCGGTGCTGCAGGCGGTCGTCGCGAACGGCCAGGTCTGGCTCGCCGTGTTCGCGGTCCTGATGTCGGTGGTTGGCGCGTTCTACTACCTGCGCGTCGTCAAGGTCATGTACTTCGACGATCCGGTCGATCAGGTTCAGCTTGCAGGTTCTCATGACATGCGCGTCATGCTCAGCCTGAACGGCGCCGCCGTGGTGCTGCTTGGCGTACTGCCCGGCCCGTTGATGGCGCTGTGCGCGTACGCGGTCATGCAGTCGCTCGGTGGCGTGTAAGGCCGGCCGGTGGATGTTTCAGTCTCGGCCTGGCTGGTCATACTGTTGGCGGTGGGCGCCGCCAACATCCCGTTCTTCAACGAGCGCCTGTTTGCGCTCATTGCGCTGCCGCTTGCGCTAAAGCCGGTCTGGCTGCGGCTGGTGGAACTGCTGATCCTCTACTTCGTCGTATTGGCAATTGCCTGGGCGCTCGAGGAGCGAATCGGCAATGTCTTCAGGCAGGGCTGGGAGTTTTACGTGATCACGGCCTGCCTGTTCCTTGTGTTTGCGTTTCCCGGATTCGTCTGGCGCTACCTGCGTCGACGCCGCGACTGAACGGCCTCGGCATACAAGCGCGGCGCCAGTGTCCAATGTTTTGGAGCCACGATGGATCATCTGAACGAAGAACGCATCGCCTCCGAACTCGCCTATGACGGTGCGTTCCTCAAGGTAAACAAAGACAAGGTACGCCTGCCGGACGGCAAACAGTCCGAGCGCGAGTACATCTGCCATCCCGGAGCGGTGGTCGTGCTGCCGCTGTTCGATGACGGCAGCGTGCTGCTCGAGCGCCAGTTCCGCTATCCGCTACAGGCTGTGTTCATCGAATTCCCGGCCGGGAAGATCGATCCCGGCGAGGATCATCTGGAATCCGCAAAACGCGAACTGCTGGAAGAGACCGGCTATACGGCGCGCGACTGGCACTATCTCGCCACCATCCACAACGCAATCGCCTATTCGGACGAGCATCTGGAAATCTTCCTCGCACGGGGCCTGACGGCCGGCGAGCGCAAGCTCGACGAGGGCGAGTTTCTCGAAACATTCACCGCAACGGTGCCGGAGATGTTGAAGTGGGTGAGGGAAGGGAAGATCACCGATGTGAAGACGGTGATCGGAACTTTCTGGCTAGAGAGAATTCTCGACGGCCGCTGGCAGCCATAACCGGAAGTCGACCAGCGGGCGCGACGCACGCTGCACGGGGAGCCCGGCGCTCGCCGGATCGACAACAAGACTTCGCAAGCACGCCGCTCATCGAGCGGCGTTTTCATCTGGCTTGCCCTTACATGCCTACGTAGTTCGGCCCACCGCCGCCTTCCGGCGTCACCCAGACGATGTTCTGGGTCGGGTCCTTGATGTCGCAGGTCTTGCAATGCACGCAGTTTTGCGCATTGATCTGCAGGCGCTCCCGGCCATCGTCAGCCTTGACAAACTCGTAGACGCCGGCCGGGCAGTAGCGGCTTTCCGGCCCCGCATACTTGTTCAGATTCACCTCGACCGGAATGCCTTCATCCTTCAGCGTGAGGTGCGATGGCTGATTCTCTTCGTGGTTGGTGTTGCTGACGAAGACCGACGACAGGCGGTCGAACGTGATCTGGCCATCCGGTTTAGGATAGTCGATCGGGCGGCACTGGTCGGCCGGCTTGAGGTAGACGTGGTCCGGCTTGTCGCGATGCAGGGTCCAGGGCGGGCTCGCAATGCCGATCTTCGGCAGGAACCACTGCTCGACGCCGGTCATCAGCTGACCCATCGTATTGCCCTTCTTGAACCAGAGCTTGAAGTTGCGGGTCTGCTGGAGTTCCTCGTTCAGCCAGCTCTTCTCGAACGCTTCCGGATAGGCGCTCAGCTCGTCCAGCGAGCGGCCGGCGGCGAGGGCGTCGGCCAGTGCTTCCGCGCACAGCATGCCGGACTTGATCGCCGCGTGGCTGCCCTTGATGCGTGCAGCGTTCATGTAGCCCGCGTCGCAACCGACCAGGGCGCCGCCGGCGAACACTGTCTTCGGCAGCGCCTGCGGACTGCCGTTGTTGATCGCTCGCGCGCCGTAGCCCAGCCGCTTGCCGCCTTCGATGTGCTTGCGGATCTCCGGATGCAGCTTCCAGCGCTGCATCTCCTCGAACGGGCTCATGTACGGGTTCTGGTAGTCCAGCCCGATCACGTAGCCGAGCGTGACCTTGTTGTCTTCCAGGTGGTAGAGGAAGCCGCCGCCAAAGGTGTCGTCTTCGATCGGCCAGCCGGCCGTATGTACGACGAGGCCGGGCTTCGCCTTGGCCGGATCGATCTCCCACAGCTCCTTGATGCCGATCGCGAACGACTGCGGATCCTTGCCCTCGTCGAGCTTGAACTTGGCAATCAACTGCTTGCCGAGATGTCCCCGCGCACCTTCCGCAAAGATGGTGTACTTGCCGAGCAGTTCCATGCCGAGCTGGAAATTCGGACCCGGCTCGCCGTTTTTCTCGATGCCCATGTTGCCGGTGGCCACGCCCTTGACGCGGCCCTGCTCGTCGTAGAGCACTTCGGCTGCGGAAAATCCGGGGAAGATTTCCACGCCGAGACCTTCCGCCTGCTGCGCCATCCACTTCACCACGTTCGACAGCGAGATCACGTAGCAGCCGTCGTTATGGAAATTGCGCGGCATCAGCCAGTCCGGCACGCGGCGCACGCCCGTTTCGGACAGCGTCAGGAGATCGTCGCCGGTGACGGGCTGGTTCAACGGCGCGCCCAGTTCCTTCCAATTCGGGAACAGTTCATTCATCGCGCGCGGATCCATGACCGCGCCGGACAGGATGTGGGCGCCGGGCTCGGAGCCCTTCTCGAGCACCACCACCGAAATATCGCTATTGATCTGCTTGAGCCGGATCGCCGTCGCAAGGCCCGCCGGCCCGCCGCCGACGATCACGACATCGTATTCCATCGACTCGCGTGGACCATACTGTTCGAGGAAGCGGGGATCTTGTGTCAGGATCATCGGGAGTCACCTAAATGTAAGTGTTATTATCGAAAAACGAACGAACGTGCTAATTGTCGTGCATTTCGGCCGGGATTACTAGGCAACCGCTTCTAGTTCCATATCGAACCCGTAATGATAACGTGCGGCGACAACGAGATTTGAATTGAACACATAAACCGGAGGAGAACCGATGAGTACAGAGCTGAATTTGCAGGGAAAGACCGCGCTGGTCACGGGTGCATCGAGCGGACTGGGCGCGCGTTTTGCAAGCGTGCTGGCGG
>DATLGF010000470.1:0-10091 GCA_035540575.1 Noviherbaspirillum sp. | reverse complement strand
GATCGACACGTTCTGCACGCCGGTCTTCGGATTGCGCGCGATCACCATGCCGGCCGTGATATAGGGGCCGTTGTCGTGTTCGCTGTGGGTCGGGATCGGCAGCAGGCCATGCAGGTCGATCTCGTGATGCACCACCTGCTGGCACGGCGCCTCTTCTGCCGGCACTTCACGCCAGGGCAGCGGATTGTCGGCGGCGTTGCGGAAGGCCTGCAGCAGTCCGGATTCCGGCACGCCCATCGCTTCGGCGATCCAGGCGCGGCGCGACATGAAACCGGAAATCACCGGCATCGGATGTCCTCCGGGGTGTGGGAAAAACGCCGCCTGCTTGCCGTCCAGGCGCTTGGCTATCGCGGCCAGCTCGTGTTCCAGTGCCACGTTCTCGCGGATGACGGCCAGCCGGCCGGTCTCGGTCAGGCGCGACAGCCAGACGCGCAGGTCGCTCACCGCGGCGGCGGGTGGATTCATTGCATTCATTCGGACACCTTTCGGGAAGATTCGTCGCCGGACAGCGGCTGCTCCGTAGCGGTGCACCTGGCCAGGCAAGCGGATGTGGTCATGCTGAAGTCTCCTGTTCTTGTCGGCGTGCGGCGCCGGTAGCGACCGCCTTGCCGCAGCGGCCGCTGCTGCGGCGCCTGCGGATTGCCTTGTATTGCGTTCCAAAGTATAGGGAGCGCTATTAATCAATACAAATAATATTTAATGATTCAATAAATCATTCTTTATGATGCGTTGGGCGGATGATGCCGTTGGGAATGTCGGGGATCAATGAGCGAGGCGGTGAGCGCGCTTGAGGGGATCCGGGAGGACTGTGGGCCGGCGTACATCATCCAAAGTGATGGTGCGCGGCCAGTGGCGCCGCACGTTGCGGGGCTTGCCGGCGCCGGCCATGCCGATCGCGTGCCAGGGCGATGAGGTCCCTCGCTTCGCTCGGGACGACAGTCATTTTGGCGACGGTCCCCCACCCTGTCGTTCCGAGCGAAGCGAGGAAGCTCATCCGCTTGCTACGCGCCGTCGCTTGCCAAGCGGATGAGATTCCTGACGCGGGCTGCCCTCACTGCGTTCGGGACGACGTGATCAGGCGATGGCACCCAAATGCCGTCGCAGAAAACGCCCTTCAGCTCAGAGCCGCCGCCATCGCAGGCTCTGCTGCAGCTGCCCGCCCATGCGCGCGGCGAGGGTCATCGCCCGCCGCAGGTACAGGCCGATGTCGTGCTCGTCGGCGAAGCCGATCGCGCCGTGGAACTGGACGCAGGCCTTGGTCACCCGCAGCGAGGCGGCCGAGGCGCGCGCTTTCGCCGCGCAGGCGGCCCGTGCCTGGACCGGAGTGTTGAAAGCCCGGCAAGCCTCGCGCACCAGTGCGCGGGTGGCGACCACGTCCACATGGGCGCTGGCCGCAGCGTGCTGGAGCGCCTGGAAGCTGCCGATGGGCGCGCCGAACTGCTCGCGCACCTTCATGTAGCCGACGGCCGCCTCCAGCGCCGCGTCCATCACGCCGACCAGGGCCGCCGCATGGCCGAGCAGCATGACATCGCGGACCCCGCTCCATGCGTCGCGCGCTCGGGAGCCGGCGGCCAGCCGCGGTGCATCGCGCCAGGCGCCGCCGTCGATCTCAAGCGTGGACAGCAGGCTGCCGTCGACGCAGGCCGCGGTGTCGACCCTCACCCCGGGCGCGTCGAGCGCGATGGCTCGCACCTCGAAGCCGTCCCCGGTTGCATCGTCTTCCGCGGCGACCAGCAGCACCGCACCCGCATAGCAGTCGGCCACATGCGACAGGTGCGCGGGAAAGACCGGCTGCATCGGCGCCGGTACCGCGAGCACGACGCGACTGGCGTCAAGCAGCGTATCGAGCAGATCGGCTCCGGGCTCGCCGATGCCGCCCAGGAACGATGCCGCCGCCATTGCCGGCACGACCGGCTCCGGCAGCAGGCTGGCGCCGGCGGCTTCCAGCACCGCGCAGGCGGCGGCCGCGTCCATCCCGAGACCGCCGGCCGCCTCCGGCACCAGCATCGCCAGCCATCCCTGTTCGGCGATCTGCCGCCAGGCGGCGCGGTCCAGCTGCGGAAAGTTGTCGCGCACCGCGCGCGCCCGCGCCGGCCCGCCGGCTCCCTGCGCGAACCGCAGCGCACTCTGCGCAACCAGGTTCGCCTCGTTCATCGCCTGTACGGATGTCATGCCCGGCTCCTGCGCGCCACCGGCAGGCCGAGCACCCGGGTGGCGAGTATCGTGCGCTGGATCTCGTTGGTGCCGCCATAGATCGACAGCCGGCGCGACTGCAGGAACATCTCTGAAAAATCGAGCAACGCGTCGCCGCTGGCGACCGGACGCGCCAGCGCCGCCGCTTCGCCGGCGATCTCCTGCAGGCTGTCGAGGATGCACTGCACCGTTTCGGTCGCGAGGATCTTCAGGTAGGACGAATCGGGCCGCCCGCCCTCCGCCTGTGCCTCGCTTTCGGCCACGCTCAGGTAGGAGGCGATCAGGGTCTCGACCTCGATCTCGGCAAGCGCAAGCCGCTCCTGGAACTCGGGCCGGCGCGCGGCGCCGATACGCTCGTCACTCGCCATCATCCGCAGCCGTTCGAGCGCCTTGAGCGCCAGCGCGGGAGAACCGATGCGCAGCCGCTCCTCGCTCAACAGCGCGGTCGCCACCTTCCAGCCCTGGCCGAGTTCCCCGACCACGTTCTCCAGCGGCACGCGCACGTCGTCGAAGAACACCTCGCAGAACTCGTCGTCGCCGGCGATGGTCGTGATCGGCCGGCGCGTGATGCCGGGCGACGACAGATCGATCAGCACGAAGCTGATGCCTTCCTGCCGGCCGCTTCCCTCGCCGGTGCGCACCAGCGCGAACATCCAATGCGCGTGCTGCCCCCAGGTGGTCCAGATCTTGTGTCCGTTGATCACCAGGTCGCCGCCTTGCAGCGCCGCGCGCGTGCGCAGGCTGGCCAGGTCGGACCCGGCCTGCGGCTCCGAATAGCCCTGGCACCAGATCACCTCGCCGTTCAGGATTGCCGGCAAGTGCCGCGCGCGCTGCGCGTCCGAGCCGCATTTGATCAGGATCGGGCCGATGTGGTTGAGGCCCTGGGTTGGAAGGTCCGGCGCGCCGGCGCGGGCGAACTCCTCCATCAGGATCACCTGCTGGACGGGCGTGGCTTCCATGCCGCCCCAGGCGCGCGGCCAGTGCGGCGCGATCCAGCCACGCGCGGACAGCTTCCGGTACCAGGCCAGTGCCTCGGCCGGCTCCGGCCGGAACGTGCGATGGCGCAGATGCGCGGGCACATGCTCGCGCAGCCATTGCGCAACTTCCGCGCGCAGGCGCGCATCCTCGGCCGATTCCGGTCTCAGCATGCCGGCTCCTCGGTACGCACCGCCACCGCCGCGCGCTCCCTCAGCTCGTTCTTCAGGATCTTGCCCAGCGGATTGCGCGGCAGGCTGTCCACGAAGAACACGTGCTTCGGCTTCTTGTAGCTGGCGATGCGCGACTTCGTGTGCTCGGCGAGCGCTTCCCTGGTCACGCTGCAGCCCGGCCGCGTCTCGACATAGGCGACCACCGCCTCTCCGTACACCGGGTCCGGCGCGCCGACGACGGCAACGTCCAGCACCGCCTCATGCTCGAGCAGCGCCTGCTCGACTTCCTTCGTGTAGATGTTGAAGCCGCCGCTCAGGACCATGTCCTTCTTGCGGTCCACGATGTACAGGTAACCGTCGGCGTCGAAGCGCGCCATGTCGCCCGTATGCACCCAGCCGTCGACGATGGTTGCGGCGGTTTCCTCGGGCCGGTTGTAGTAGCCGCGCATCGTCGTGAAGCGCCCCGGAATGCCGGCGCGCACCAGCATCTCGCCGGCGTCGCCGACCGACACCTCCCTCCCCTTGTCGTCCACGAGCTTCACTTCGATGCCCGGCGTGGGGCGACCGACCGAGGTCGGATGGGTGAACTGTTCCTCGTGTTCCAGGCTGCTGACCGAGCCGACCTCGGTCATCGCAAAGAACGAATGCAGGCGCACCGCGGGCAACAGCTCGATCAGGCGGCGCTTCAGCTCGACCGGAAACGCCTCGCCGGTGACGATCACATGGCGCAGGCTGGCGCAACGCTTCGGCGCCTGCTCCAGGTGCGGCAGCAGCATGCGCGCGACCGTCGGGACCATGCCCAGGGCGGTCACCTGTTCGCGCTCGATCAGGTCGATCGCGGCAAGCGGATCGAAGCGTTCCATCACGACCAGCGTTGCGCCCAGGCACAGCGCGTTCATCATGCGCGCCAGGCCGGTGCGATGCGCCAGCGGCGTGGTGACGAGAAAGCGGTCGGACGCGCCGATGCCCCATTCGATTGCATTCAGATACGCGTGCTGGACGATGAAGTTGGCGTGGGTGAGGACTGCCCCCTTCGGCTTGCCGGTGGTGCCGGAGGTGTACATGATCATGCAGTCCTCGGCCTGCAGCGGAACTTCGGGCAGCGGCTCGTCGCTGGGCGCCGCCACGTCCTCGAACCGGCGCGCCCCGGGAACGCGCTCCCCCACGACGATCTTCGGGATCGCGGCCAGCTCATCGGACACTTGCGCGAGCGCGTCCGCATGGTCGGAATGAAACACCATCAGCGCCGGCCTGCTGTCGGCGGCGAAATAGGCGACTTCCTTCGCCGTCAGCCGCGTGTTGACCGGCACCACGATCGCGCCGACCGAGAATGCGGCGTACACCGTCTGGATGAATTCCAGGCCGTTGGGCAGATAGACCAGCACGCGGTCGCCCGGCTGCAGGCCGCAGTGGTGCAGGCCCGCCGCCATGGCCTGCGCCGATTCGTGCAGTTCCACGTAGCTGATGCGGCGGCCGCCGGTGACGAGCGCCGTCTTTTCCGGCGTGCGCAGCGCGTGCGCAGCCAGCAGTTTCTCCTGTCGCATGGATACCTCTTGTTCGCTGAAAGTGTTCGCGAAGCGCCGGCTTCGCGGCGGGCTCACTCGTGCACGCCCTCTTCCTGTTCCTCGCCGCCGATCGCATGGGCGATGTCGTCGTGCAGGCGCGACATCACATCCGCATCGGCGCGCAGCTGTGCATCCACCTGCAGTTCCAGGCACACCCGTGCCGGCGCCGCAAGCACGAAGATCCGGTCGGCGATGTCGAGCGCATCCTCGATGCGGTGCGTGACGAACACGCAGGTCTTGCCGTAGGTGCGCACGATCTGGGCGAAGTCCTTGCGCAGCACCTGGGACGTCACGTGATCGAGCTGGCTGAACGATTCGTCGAGAAACACCAGCTCAGGGTCCACCGCCAGCGCGCGCGCCAGAGACACGCGCTGGCGCATGCCGCCGGACAGCTCGTGCACGTACTTGTCCTCCGTGCCCTTGAGCTTGACCCGCTCCAGCCATGCAAGCGCCGCGCGCCGCGTCTCGGCCTTCGGCCGGTTCAGGATCTGCAGGCCGAGCTCGACGTTCTCGACCGCCGTGCGCCAGGGGAGCAGGCGATCGGTCTGGAAGCTGACGGCCATCTTGCCGCGCAGCGCATCAAACTCCTGGCACGGGTCCACGCCGGCGACACGCACCTCGCCCGCGTCGCAGGCGATGGTGCCCATCAGCATGCTCATCACGGTGCTCTTGCCGGCGCCGGTGCGCCCGAGCAGCGCGACGATCTCGCCGCGGTGCACCTCCATGCTCAGGTTATCGACGGCGACGTAGTCGCCAAACTGCTTGTAGACGTTCTTGAGCGAGATGAAGGGCTGGGAAGCGTTCGTCATCAGCGCACCTTCGCTTCCGCGCGCCACTTCAACAGCCGCTTCTCCGCGAGGTTCGCGGCCGACTGCAGCGCCAAGTTGAGAATAACCAATAGGAAGGTCCATGCCATCACCTGATCGATGCGGAAAGTGGATTGAGCAAAGCTCATGCGGGAACCGATGCCGACCGCGGACGCGACCAGCTCGGCGAAGATCACCATGCGGATCGCGTAACCGATGACCGACTTGGTGGTGAGAAAGATATAGGGCACGATGTGCGGCACGATCAGGTAGCGCATCACCTGCAGGCGCGAGGGCCGGAAGCTCTCCATCATGTCGACCCAGTCGCGCGGAATCGCACGCAGGCCTTCATATACGTTCAGCGCGTAGAACGGCAGCAGGATCACGGTCAGGATGAAGAAGATGCGCGCCTCCGGGTCCTTGAACCAGAACACCGCGATCAGCATCCAGGACAGCGCCGGAATGCCGGTATCGATGATGACCAGGGACTTCAGATAGGGTCCGGCCTTTTTCGACGTGCCCATCAACAGCCCGATGGTCACGCCGACGATGAGCGAGAACACGATCGCCATGCCGAGGCGGCCAAGCGTGATCACCACGTGCATGTAATCGACCGTCAGCAGATCGATCAGCGCCCTGCCGACCACGACCGGCGACGGCAGGATGTAATCCTCGGTGAAACGGCTGCCGATCTCCATCGCCAGCGCCAGTCCGGCGATGACCACGGCGAGGGCGATCAGCTCGCGCCGGCCGGCCGATCCTTCCGCCGGCTTGGCCGCGAGCTTGATGCCGGGTTTGTCCAGGGGTTTGGACATCGCATTCATTGCAGTCTTCACTTCATGCTCCAGGTTTCGCGCCGCGCGGCGCGCAGCGGCAAGCAACGCATACACGAACCGGAAGCGGTCCGCGGCAGCGTCAGGTTGACGAAAATCAAGAAGTGCGCAAGCCGGCGCGCGCTTGCGCTATAGCCGCGCTCGCGTTCTGGTGTAGCGAGGGAAGTCGGACGTGGGTTGGGGCATGGCGGTCTCCTGTTCTGGCTCTTCGTTCCTGTCATCCCGCTCGCATCCCTGCGAACGAAAAAACGTGAAAGCGGCGCTTTGCTTCTTCTTATTGGTTTGAACTCATGTTACTCAAACGCTCCCGCATCGAATAGAATCCAAAACAGAATCCTCCGTTCCAATAATGGAACACTATCGCAGTACGGCGGCATCCATGCACGAACGACTCGATCTGAATTCCCTGCGTCTCTACTACGACGTGGTCAACGCCGGCAGCATCACGCGCGCGTCAGAGCAGCTGCGCATGCCGAAATCCACCATCAGCCGCAAGCTCGCGCAGCTCGAGAACGATCTCGGCGTGATCCTGCTGCGCAAGGGGCCTAAACGTCTTTCCACCACCGACATCGGCGCGGCGCTCTACGACCGTTGCCGCCGACTGGTGATCGAGATCGAGGATGTCGGCCTGGCGACGGCCGAGATGCAGGGCGAGCTGCGCGGGGTGCTGCGCGTGAGCATACCGGTCGACTTCGGCATTTCCTGGATCAGCCGCACGATCGCGGCCTTCGTGCGCGCCTACCCGGAAATCAATCTCGAGATCGAGGTCAACAGCCGCGCCGTGAACCCGCGCGAAGACCCGTACGACCTCACGATACAGCTCGGCCCGCTGAAGGAATCGGGGCTGACGTATCGCCGGCTCGCGACCATCACGCGCGGCGTCTATGCGAGCCCGGACTACCTCGCGCGCCACGGCACGCCGCGCACGGTGGAAGACTTCGGCAAGCATGACTGCATCGTGACCGACCAGCAGCGCCAGGACGGCGTGTGGACCTTCCGCAACCAGACCAGGCACCGCTTCATCGAAGTGTTCGGCAAGGTCATGGTGAACAACATCGTGATCGCGCGCGACCTCGCCGTGGCCGGCGTGGGCCTGTCGATGCTGCCAAACATCATGTGCCAGAACGATGTGAAGGCCGGGCGCCTGGTGCGCGTGCTGACGAACTGGGAGAGCCCGCCGGTGCAGGCGACTGCGCTGATCCTCAGCCGCAAGGGCATTCCGAACAAGACGCGGGTGTTCCTCGATTTTCTCGCGGATCAGTTGATCGATGATGCGCGTGCGACGGGGCTGCAGGCGGAGGCGTCTGTTGGAAAATAGCGATCAACGGTGTGATGTCGATGTCGCTCCCGCCTGCGCGCACTCGTGGCCGGAAGACTCACTGCATTCAGGACGACAATGATCGGACGATGGTCCAATGCCGTCGACAGTAATCAGCGATGGCCCCAAATGCCGTCGTTTCGAGCGAAGCGAGGAACCTCATCCACTTGCTCTGCGTCCTCGCTTGCCAGCGCGATGAGGTCCCTAACGCGGGCCGCCCTCACTACGTTCGGGACGACAGTAATTTGGCGATGACACCCCAATGCCGTCGTTCCAATTGAAGCGAGGAATCTTGTCAGCTTGCCCTGCGTCCTCGCTTGCCAGGGGATCCCCCAGTACGCGGGGGTGCTCGCTCAGACCAGCTTGAACGCCGGATACTTCTTGTCTTCCGAGAGCAGGTCCCAGGCCAGCTTGACGCGCTTGCCGATCGCAAGATCCTCCGGCGCGCAGTCGAGGATGTTGGCGATCATCCGCACGCCTTCGTCGAGCTCCACCGTCGCCACGCACAGCGGCAGGCGCCCTTCCAGCCCCGGTCCCGGGATGCGCACGGTGGTGAACGCATAGATCACCCCGTCGCCGGACACTTCGCGCCATTCCAGCGTACGCCGGCCCGTGTAGATGCTGACAGGCCGCGGGTAGTGCTGAAACTTCTGCGCCACCGTGCAGTACTGCAGCAGCAACCGGTTCTGCGCCACGCCCTCCCAGAAAGGACGGGTATCCACATACGCTCCCTCGCGCGGCAAGGGACGCTTGGCTGCGGCGGCCGCGGCCGCCTGAGTCGCTTGTTCAGACATTCAAACCTCCAGGATCATCGCGGAGCTGGTACCCCAGTTCCTTGCATACGGAATCACGCCGATGCCGGTGACCAGCGCATTGCGCGCATCGGCGACCTGGCGCGCACCGCCTTCACCGAACAGCTGGCGCACCGCCTCGGCCAGGTTCAGTCCGCCGCTGGCCAAGCCCGGCTGACCGGCCGAGATCTGACCGCCGCCGGTATTGAGCGGCAGCTCGCCGGTATGCGACAGGTCGGTGCGCAGCGTGAACGCCGAGCCCTCGCCCTTGCGGCAGAAACCGAAGGCTTCGAACTGCATCATCACGGCGATGGTGAAGTCGTCGTAGGGCTGGAACATGTCGATGTCCGCCGGCTTCAGGCCGGCCTTGTCGAGCAGCGCCGGGCCGATGCGATCGAAGCCGGATATGGTGATGTCCGGCGTGGCCTGGTTGCCGTTCAGGTTGGTGACCTCGCCGTATGCGACCGGATACACGACCTTGTTGATGCCGAGCTTCTGCGCGTTCTTCTCGGTCGTGACCAGGAAGGCATTGGCGCCGTCGCAGAACATCACGCTGTCCAAGAGGCGCAGCGGGTCGGCAACCACGCGCGAAGCGAGGTACTCGTCCATCGTGAGCGGCTTCTTGAATTTCTTGTACGCATTCTCGTTATGCAGCGCGTGATTGCGCTGCGTGATCGCGATCTTGCCCAGCGCAGCCGGATCGAGCCCGTACTGGTGGATGTAGCGGCTCATCAGGAGCCCGAAGGTGGCCGGCGGTCCCTGCACGCCCGGCGGGTCCTGGAACTCGCCGCGGAACGCGCCGTAGTTCGCGCGCCAGTCGGTGCTCGGCGCATCGGCCGACAGCACGACCACCGTTTCGCAGATGCCGTCGCGAATGGCCGACATCGCCCGCGCGATGCCGCCGGTGGCCGAGCAGCCGCCGATGCCGCCAAGGTTCAGCCAGCTCGGCGTCAGCCCGAGCGCCTCGCACATGTAGACCGCATAGAACGGATTCGATCCTTCGCTCAACGCCGTCGTCACTGACAGCCCGTCGATGCGGTCCTTGTCGATGCCGGTGCGTTCGAGCAGCTGCGACAGTGCCTCACCGGCAAGATCG
This sequence comes from Noviherbaspirillum sp., assembly GCA_035540575.1. Lineage (GTDB taxonomy): Bacteria > Pseudomonadota > Gammaproteobacteria > Burkholderiales > Burkholderiaceae_D > Noviherbaspirillum. The sequence continues at coordinate 341 of DATLGF010000470.1, read as the reverse complement.
TAGGCGCTGCGCCCGGTCTTGTAGTCGATCGCCGTTTCCGCATAACCGGCGATGACGATATCCTTCTTCTTCATCTCTGCCTCACTCTCCTCGAAACTTCGGGGTCCGTTTTTCCTTGAACGCCGCCAGGCCCTCGTCCCTGTCCTTGCTGAAATACAGCATGAACGAGGCGTCGCCTTCGGCGGACATCGCATCGGCGCGCGTCATGTCCAGGCCGGAATCGACCGACGACTTGATGAACATCACCGGCAAAGGTGCCGCCGCGCAGATCGCGCCGGCCAGTTCGCGCGCCTTGTCCAGCGCCTTGCCGCTCTCGGTGACGTGGTTGACCAGCCGGTATT
>DATLGF010000469.1:0-11272 GCA_035540575.1 Noviherbaspirillum sp. | reverse complement strand
CACAGCGCACCGCCTGCCAGCACCTGGAGTTGCTGGAATCCGCGGAGCTGGGCCGCACGCTCCGCCTGGACGGCAGCTTCATGACTTCAGAAGCGGAAGAATTCTTCTACCACGAGGCGATGGCCCACCCGGCGGCGATCGCGCATCCGGCCCCGCGCAACGTGCTGGTGATCGGCGGCGGCGATGGCGGTCTCGCAGAAGAACTGCTCAAGCACCCGAGCGTGAAGGATCTGACCCTGGTCGAACTGGATGTGGAAGTGGTCGAAACGGCGCGCACCTGGCTGCAGCGCATCCATCGCGGGGCGCTCGACGATCCGCGCGTGAAGCTGCGGATCGAGGACGGCGCAGCGTTCATCGCGAACACCGACCAGCGTTTCGATCTGGTCCTGCTCGACCTGACCGATCCGGAGACGCCCGCCGGCCCGCTCTACACGCGTGAATTCTTTGCGCGCTGCAGGGAGGTGCTCGCACCGGGAGGGGCGATGGTCCTGCATCTGGGTGCGCCGTTTTACGAGCCGGAGCAGGTGCGCACGTTCGGCGCGGCGCTGTCGACGGTGTTTTCCATCGTACGCGGCTACGGGCTGCACATTCCACTTTACGGCGCCTACTGGGCGCTCGCCGTGGTCTCCGACACGCTGGATCCAACCGCCCTCGGTACGGACGAGGTCCGACAACGGCTGGAGGAACGGCGTATCGGCGCGCTGCAGTACTACAACGCCGAAGTCCATGGCGCGCTGTTTGCGTTGCCAAACTTCTACAGGGCGCTCCTCGTCCCCGGCCGAAACGGCGCATAGGACCAGCGCACAACTGCGGGACGCACGCAGCAGGGGCGAAAAAAACGGGGAGGCTTGAAGGCCTCCCCGCGCACTGCCGCCGGTGTATTTGTCAGAACGGGATATCGTCGTCCATGTCGCTGAAGTTCGGCGCGGGACGCGAAGCCGGGCGGCTGGCGCCGCCGCCGCCGGCATTCTGTCGCGGGGCCGGTGCGCCGCCGTAGCCGTCATCCATCTGCGCGCCACTGCCGCCCGCACCCTGGCGGCTGCCGAGCATCTGCATAGCGTCGGCCACGATCTCGGTGGTGTAACGTTCGGCGCCGTCCTTGTCGGTCCACTTGCGCGTGCGCAGCCGGCCTTCCACGTACACCTGCGAGCCCTTCTTCAGATACTGGCCCGCGATCTCGGCGAGCTTGCCGAAGAAGGCGATACGGTGCCATTCGGTCTGCTCTTTCTGCTCGCCGGTGGCCTTGTCCTTCCAGCGGTCGGTGGTCGCGACGGCGATATTCGTGATGGCATCCCCGCTGGGCATGTAGCGCGTTTCCGGGTCGCGCCCGAGGTTGCCGACGATGATGACCTTGTTAACGGATGCCATGATTTCTCCTAGGGCTAAAACGGGGGATAAAGGGTGGTCGCCGAATCAATGCTGCGCAGAATGGGCGCCGCGCCGGGGAAGGTGGCGCATGCCGGCGGCAATTATAAGCCAGACAACACTGAGCACCGCGCCGAGCGCGAAGACCGCGGACGGCCCCAGGTACTGCGCGAGCCAGCCACCCAGCGCGCCGCCGCAGAACAGGCCGAATGCCTGAACCGTGTTGTAGACGCCCAGTGCCGCACCCTTGCTGGAAGCGGGCGCAATCCGCGACACCAGGGAGGGCAGACAGGCCTCCAGTATATTGAAGCTGACGAAGAACAGAAGCAGTAGCACCGCGAGCAGTCCCCAATGCAGGTCGCCTGCTGCGGCGAACAACCAGAACCCGAGCTGCACCAGCAGCATCAGCCCGATCGAGGCCAGGAAAAGTTGTTTCATTCTTCCCTGGCGCTCGGCCGCGAACACCGGCGGCAGCATCAGCACGAACGACACCAGCACCACGGGCAGATACACCTTCCAGTGCTCGGGCAGCGGCAGCTGCGCATGCTGGACCAGCGCGGCCGGCACCACGACGAACATCGCGAGCTGGGTCACATGCAACGCAAACACGCCGTAGTTCAGCCGCATCAGTTCGCCATGCCGCAGCAGCTCGCGCATCGGCACTTTCGGCATTGCCTGCTTCGGCGGCGCGGCTGGTATGACCCAGGCGACGACTGCGATCGCCATCAGCGAAAGCACCGCGGTCAGCGTGAAGATGCCGGCCATACCGATGCGGTTGTAGAGCATCGGCGCGGCGACCAGCGAGAATGCAAAAGTGAGACCGATCGAGGCGCCGACCATCGCCATGGCCTTGGTGCGGTGCTCGTCGCGGGTCGAGTCGGCGATGAAAGCCGTGACGGCCGCCGAAATTGCGCCGGCTCCCTGGACGGCCCGACCGACGATCAGCCACGTCAGATCGGTGGCGGCCGCGGCGATCAGCGATCCGATGGCAAACAACACCAGCCCGATGATGATCACGCGCTTGCGCCCGAACTTGTCCGATGCGATCCCGAATGGCAGCTGGCCGAAAGCCTGCGTCAGGCCATAGATGCCCAGGGCGAGGCCGATCAGCGCAGTGTTGCCGCCCCCTGGCATCGATTCCGCATGGACTGCCAGCACCGGCAGCACCAGGAACAGCCCGAGCATGCGCAGTCCGAAGATGGAGGCAAGCGACGCGCTGGCGCGGATTTCGGCCGCGCTCATGCGGGTACTCGGAAGCAGATCGGACGCGGCGGAAGGAGTGGTCGGCTGGGACACGGGCAGGGCAACCAGGCGGATACGGCGGGCTTGAAAACCCGCTATAGTATCAGGTTGACCGTCGCGAAGCTGCCACGTCCCGCCGATGGCGCGGGCGCGTTGCCAGCTTCCCATCACTGCTTCCAACCCCAGGAATTTCATGGAAGAAATTCGCATCCGCGGTGCACGCACGCACAACCTGAAGAACATCAACCTCGAGCTTCCCCGCAACCAGCTGATCGTCATCACGGGTCTGTCCGGTTCGGGCAAGTCCTCGCTCGCCTTCGATACCCTGTATGCGGAAGGCCAGCGACGGTATGTGGAATCGCTGTCGGCGTACGCCCGGCAATTCCTGCAGCTGATGGAGAAACCCGATGTCGACCTGATCGAGGGCCTGTCGCCGGCGATCTCCATCGAACAGAAGGCGACCTCGCACAATCCGCGCTCGACAGTGGGCACAGTCACCGAAATCCACGACTACCTGCGCCTGCTGTATGCGCGCGTGGGCACGCCCTACTGCCCGCAGCATCCCGAGCATCCGCTGGCGGCACAGTCTGTCTCGCAGATGGTCGATGCGGTCCTGGCATTGCCGGAGGACACCAAGCTGATGATCCTGGCCCCTGTCGTCGCCAACCGCAAGGGCGAGCATGCGGACCTGTTCGAGCACATGCAGGCGCAGGGCTTCGTGCGTTTTCGCATCCAGAGCGGCACCCAGGCGGCGAAGATCTATGAGGTCGACGACCTGCCGAAGCTGAAGAAGACCGAGAAGCACACGATCGACGTGGTGATCGACCGGCTCAAGGTGAAGGCCGATGTCAAGCAGCGGCTCGCCGAGAGTTTCGAGACGGCGCTGCGGCTTGCCGACGGCCGCGCGATCGCGCTCGAGATGGACGGCGGCCGCGAGCACCTGTACTCGAACAAGTTCGCCTGCGCGATCTGCGGCTATTCGCTGCAGGAACTCGAGCCGCGCCTGTTCTCGTTCAACAATCCGATGGGTGCCTGCCCCGAGTGCGACGGGCTCGGCCATATCGAATTCTTCGATCCGAAGCGCATCGTCGCCTTCCCGAACCTCTCATTGGCCAGCGGCGCGATCAAAGGCTGGGACCGGCGCAACCAATTCTATTTCCAGATGCTCTCCAGCCTGGCGCAGCACTACGGCTTCGATCTCGACGAACCGTTCGACAGCCTGCCGGACAAGGCCCAGCAGGCCGTGCTGTACGGCTCCGGCAAGGAGGCCGTGCCCTTCACCTACATCAACGAACGCGGCCGGGCGGTGGTGCGCGAGCATACGTTCGAAGGCGTGGTGAACAACCTGCAGCGCCGCTATCGCGAGACCGACTCGATGGCGGTGCGCGAGGAGCTGGCCAAGTTCATCAACCAGAAACAATGCCCGGAATGCCATGGCGCGCGCCTGCGTGTAGAGGCGCGCCATGTGAAGATCGGCAGCGGCAGGCAGCAGCGTGCAATCTACGAGATCGCCGCCAAGCCGTTGCGCGATGCGCTGGCCTTCTTCGAATCGCTGAAGCTCACCGGCGCGAAGAAGGAGATTGCCGACCGCATCATCAAGGAAATCGTTTCGCGCCTGAAGTTCCTGAACAATGTCGGCCTCGATTACCTGTCGCTCGAACGCAGCGCCGACACGCTTTCCGGCGGCGAAGCGCAGCGCATCCGACTGGCTTCGCAGATCGGCTCCGGCCTTACCGGCGTGATGTACGTGCTCGACGAACCCTCGATCGGCCTGCACCAGCGTGACAACGACCGCCTGATCGCCACGCTGAAACACCTGCGCGACATCGGCAACAGCGTGCTGGTGGTCGAGCATGACGAGGATGCGATCCGCTGCGCGGATTATGTGGTCGACATGGGCATCGGCGCCGGCGTGCACGGCGGCGAAGTGATCGCCAAGGGCCCGCTGCCGGACATCCTGAAGAGCAGGAAGTCGCTGACCGCCAAGTACCTGAACGGCACGCTGGCGATCCACGTCCCGAAGAAGCGCACCCGGCGCGATCCCGGCCGCCAGCTGGTGATTTCCGGCGCCAGCGGCAACAACCTGAAGGACGTGACGCTGGAACTGCCGGTCGGATTGCTGACCTGCGTGACCGGCGTGTCCGGCTCCGGCAAGTCGACGCTCGTCAACGACACCCTGTACCACGCGGCAGCGCGCCACCTGTACGGCTCCCAGACCGAACCGGCGGCCTACGAATCGATCACCGGCCTCGAACACTTCGACAAGGTGATCTCGGTCGACCAGGCGCCGATCGGCCGCACGCCGCGCTCGAATCCGGCCACCTACACCGGCGTGTTTACGCCGATCCGCGAATTGTTCTCCACGGTGCCGACCGCAAAGGAGCGCGGCTACTCGGCCGGGCGCTTCTCGTTCAACGTCAAGGGCGGCCGCTGCGAAGCCTGCCAGGGCGACGGCGTGCTGAAGGTGGAGATGCACTTCCTGCCGGACGTCTACGTGCCTTGCGACGTCTGCCACGGCAAGCGCTACAACCGCGAAACGCTGGAAGTGCAGTACAAGGGCAAGAGCATCCACGAAGTGCTGGAGATGACGGTCGAGGAGGCGTTTGAGTTCTTCAAGCCGGTTCCGGTCGTCGCGCGCAAGCTGCAGACGCTGCTGGACGTGGGCCTGGGCTATATCCGGCTCGGTCAGAGCGCGACCACCCTCTCGGGCGGTGAAGCGCAGCGGGTCAAGCTGTCGCTGGAACTGTCCAAGCGCGACACCGGCCGCACGCTCTACATCCTCGACGAGCCGACCACCGGCCTGCATTTCCACGACATCGACCTGCTGCTGAAGGTGATCCACCGGCTGCGCGACCAGGGCAACACCGTGGTCATCATCGAGCACAACCTGGATGTCATCAAGACGGCCGACTGGCTGATCGACCTGGGTCCGGAAGGCGGCGCCGGCGGCGGCGAGATTATCGCGACCGGCACCCCGGAAACGGTCGCGGCGCACCCGACCAGCTTCACCGGCAAGTACCTGGCACCGATGTTGAAAAAATAAGGACTGCGATGGCCAGGCATCTGAAGATTACCGGCCGGGTGCAGGGCGTGGGCTACCGCGCCAGCTTCGAGGCGCAGGCGCGGGCGCTGCGCCTGCGGGGCTGGGTACGCAACCGGCGCGACGGGTCGGTCGAGGCGCTCGTCGACGGCGACGAAGATGCCGTCGCGCAGATGGTCGGCTGGGCGCATGAGGGACCGCCCGCAGCGCGGGTGGACGCAGTCGTGCTCAGCGAGGTCGACGATCCGCCGGGCGAGGGATTTGCGGTACTGCCGACGGCGTAGCGGGCGTCAGCGCATCCCCATCCACAGTCCCAGCGGCACGAAACCGAGCGCCGCGAGATTGCCGAGCAGGACAATGGACGCCACCTTGTCCGGCTCCTGCCGGTACTGCTCGGCGATCATGAAGCAGAACACCGCCGGAGGCAGCGCCGCGAACAGAAACATCTGCCCGCGCTGGGCTTCGTTCAGAGTCAGTACGCCGTCAAGCAGCCAGGCCACCGCCAGTCCCGCGGCCGGACACACGACCGCCCCCGCCAACCCGACGCGCCAGCTGTTGAGACTGACGTCCAGCATCCGTACGCCGAGTGCAAACAGCATGATCGGAATGCTGGCCTCGCCGAGCATGCGCATCGCACGCATCAATTCCTCGGGCAGCGGAACGCGCAGAAAGGCAAATGCCAGCCCGGCGAGCATCGCCATCATCATCGGGTTCGCAAGGAACTGCCAGAACGGGGTATGCACCCCGCGCCCGCTCTCGATGATGCGTATGCCGACCGAAAAGTAGATCAGGTTGCAGGCCATGAACATCGCCACTGCGGCGGGCAGGCCCGATGCGCCGAATGCCAGCACGGCCAGCGGCAGGCCCATGTTCCCGCAATTGTTGTACATCATCGGCGGCACGAAAGTGCGTACGTCGTAGCCGAATATCCGCGCGAGCGGCCAGGCAAGCAGGCCGGAGCCCAGCGCGATGCCGACGCCGGCGAGAATCAGGGTGGCGTTGTGGACGACATCGAAATCCTTCGAAGCCAGCGCGGTGAATACCAGCAGCGGACACAGCACCCCGATGCTGATCCGGTTGACCGCCGCCATGTCGCTTCGAACGGCGTCGGGGCGCCAGCGCGCATAGGCGTACCCGAGGCCGATGATCAGAAAAACGGGCAGGATGATGCCGAGAATGCGTTCGAACAGGGCCATGGCGGGAGCGGGCTGAGGAGCGCGCCATTGTAGCCGCTTCCCTCTGAGAATTGCGCGACAGCAACACATAAGCCGCCACTGTGCCGCGCACCGAAACACGCGCCGTTCCCCGACGGGTCCAAGACGATTCGGCAAGCATTGGCAGATTTCTTGCTTTCCCAATTGGGCTATACTGCGCGGATGTCTAAATCCGAAGCAAAGACGTCCCCTGCGTCCCTCCCCGACACCGCCTCGCGCGCGATGGAACTGGCGCGCGAAACGCTCCAGATCGAAGCCGACGCGATCCTGCATTTGAAGGCAAGACTCGACGACGATAACCGGTTTGCCCACGCCGTCGCCCTGCTGCTCCAATGTTCCGGACGCGTCGTCGTTTCCGGCATCGGCAAGTCCGGCCATATAGCGCGCAAGATCGCCGCGACGCTCGCCTCGACAGGCACCCCGGCGCTGTTCGTCCATGCGGCGGAAGCGTTGCACGGCGACCTTGGCATGATTACCGAAAACGACGCCTTGATCGCCATCTCGAACTCCGGCGAAGCGGCCGAGTTTCTCGCCATCATCCCGATCCTCCGCCGCATGGGCGCCAAGCTCATTGCGATCACAGGCAATGAGGACTCACGCCTGGCCAGGCTCGCCGACATCCATCTCAATGCGCGCGTGACCAAGGAAGCCTGCCCGCTCAATCTCGCTCCGACTGCCAGCACCACGGCCGCGCTCGCGCTGGGCGATGCGCTTGCGGTTGCCCTGCTCGACGCGCGCGGCTTTCGCGAGGAGGACTTCGCCCGCTCGCATCCGGGCGGCGCCTTGGGCCGACGCCTGCTCACCCACGTACGCGACGTCATGCGCAGCGGCGATGCGGTTCCGTCCGTCACGCCCGAGCTTGCGCTGCCGCATGCGCTGCTCGAAGTCACGCGCAAGGGAATGGCGATGACCGCCATCGTTGACGGAGCGAATCGTGTGCTTGGCGTGTTCACCGACGGCGACTTGCGGCGCCTGATCGAGAACGTGCAAGACTTGAACGCCGTCACCATCGGCGACGTGATGCACCGCAACCCGCATACGGTGCGACCAGAACAGCTGGCGGTCGACGCGGTCGAGCTGATGGAGCGATATCGCATCAACCAGCTGCTGGTCACGGCCGAGGACGGCACCTTAGTCGGCGCGCTGCACATCCACGACCTTACCCGCGCGAAGGTGATCTGACATGCTCGAGCAAACCGTTTCCCGCGCGGCCGATGTGCGGCTGATGATCTTCGACGTCGACGGCGTGTTGACGGATGGAAGCCTGCATTACGGCAAGGATGGGGAGCACATCAAGCGCTTCAACGTTCTTGATGGTCATGGCATGAAGCTGCTGCAGCGTGCAGGAGTGACGACGGCCATCATCAGTGCGCGCGAGTCGGAGATCGTTACGCGCCGCGCAGCCGATCTCGGCGTCACCCATGTCTTCCAGGGCGCGCACGACAAGCGTGAGGCCTTCGCGCGCCTGCTTGCACAAACCGGGATGGACGCCACCCACTGCGGCTATATCGGCGACGACGTGATCGACCTGCCCATTCTGCTGCAGGTGGCATTTGCCGCAAGCGTGCCGAACGGCCATCCGGAAGTGCGCGGCCGCGTGCATTACGTGACGACCGCGGCCGGCGGGCACGGCGCGGTGCGCGAGGTGTGCGACTTCATCCTGAAGGCGCGCGGCAGTTACGAAGCTGCGCTGGCGCCCTACCTCGGATAGCGATGCGTCATCAAAGCCGCTTTCGCCTGGTGGCGATACTGGCGCCGGTCATTGCCCTAGCGCTTGCCAGCTTCTGGGTCGTGGAGGTGATGCGCCGCGGCGCGGACGATTTCATCGATCGCGGGCAGCGCGCGGAGCCGGACTTCTACGTGGAGCAGTTCAATTTTGTCAGGATGTCGCGCACCGGCGATGCGCAGTACCACGTGGCGGGCACCCGGCTGACCCACAACCCGCTCGACGATTCCTATGATGTGCAGGAGCCGGTCGTGCGCGCCCTGCGCGGTGGCGAGGAACCGATGACGGTGCGTGCAGAACGCGCGTGGATCAACAGCGACACCAGCGAGATCCACCTGCACGAGAACGTGCACATGGATCGTCCGGCGAGCGGTTCGCAGGAACGGCTTCAACTGCACTCGCAGCACATGATCGTGTTCCCGGACGACGACGTGATGCAGACAGACAAGCCGGTGAAGATCACTCGCGGGAAATCAACGCTGTTCGGAACCGGCATGTACGCGAACAACGCCACGCGCGAATTCAAGCTGCACAGCAGAGTGCATGGCACGTATCAACCACCGCCTCGCTAGTTCGAGTTATAAGTTGTATTCACCGTCGAGACATTCCATGAAACGTACGATCCACATGCTGCTCGTCGCGCTGGCCATGGCAACCGGCACGGCGCATGCCGCCCGTGCCGATTCCGAGCAGCCGACCAACATCGAAGCCGATCGGATGGTCTACGACGACATCAAGCAGATCAACACCTTCACCGGAAACGTCGTGCTCACGCGAGGATCACTTGTCATGCGCGCCCACCGCCTGGTGGTGTCCCAAGACCCGCAGGGCTACCAGTACGCCACGCTCGAAGCAGCGCCAGGCGGACTTGCGACTTTCCGGCAGAAGCGCGACTCGGGTCCCGACGACTGGGTGGAAGGCGAAGCCGAACGCATCGAATACAACGGCAAGGCCGAAACCGTGCATCTGATACGGCGCGCGAACATGCGCCGGCTGGAGGGGACCCGTCCCATCGACGAGGTGCAGGGCGCGTCGATCACCTACGACAGCCAGAAGGAGTTCTATACGGTCAACAACACGGCCGGCGGCGAGAGCAAACCTGGCGCCGGGCGCATACGTGCCACGATTCAGCCGCGCACGGAGGCAAGGTCCCAATGACGACAAGTACTCTGGTCGTTCGCGGCCTGCAGAAGAGCTACGGCTCGCGCCAGGTGGTCCACGACGTCTCGCTGCAGGTCAGCAGCGGTGAAGTGGTCGGACTCCTCGGGCCGAACGGCGCGGGCAAGACGACCTCGTTCTACATGATCGTCGGCCTGGTGCCCCTGGACGCCGGAGAAATCGATCTCGATGACCACGCGATCTCGCGTCTTCCGATCCACCGGCGCGCGATGCTCGGCCTGTCCTACCTGCCGCAGGAAGCTTCGGTGTTCCGCAAGCTGACGGTCGAGGAGAACATCCGTGCGGTGCTGGAACTCCAGCTTGACAAGAACGGCAAGCGGCTCGGCCGCGACGAAATCGATCGACGCCTCAACGCGCTGCTGGCAGACCTCCAGATCGAACGGCTGCGCGAGAACCAGGCGCTCTCGCTATCAGGCGGCGAACGCCGCCGTGTCGAGATCGCGCGGGCGCTGGCCACCAATCCGCGCTTCGTGCTGCTCGACGAACCATTCGCCGGAGTCGACCCGATTGCCGTGATCGAAATCCAGCGCATCGTGCGATTCCTGAAGGAACGCGGCATCGGCGTGCTGATCACCGACCACAATGTGCGTGAAACGCTGGGCATCTGCGACCGCGCCTACATCATCAACCAGGGCGCTGTCCTGGCGAGCGGGCGCCCCGACGACATTATCCGCAACGAGTCCGTGCGCCGGGTCTATCTCGGCGAACACTTCCGGATGTAAGGCAGAAAGCCATGAAACAGACGCTACAACTCCGCATGTCGCAGCATCTCGCTCTGACGCCGCAGTTGCAGCAATCGATTCGCCTGCTGCAATTGTCTACGCTGGAGCTGCACCAGGAGCTCGAGCAGATTCTTTCCGACAATCCATTGCTCGAGCGCATGGACGACCCGCTGGATCACTCCGTGCGCCTCCTCGCCGATGGCGCAATCAGCCCCGGTCCCGCCGTCAACGGGAGCGCGGAGGCCCCCCAGCTCGCCTCCGATGGCGGCGCGGAGGAGCCAAACGGCGCCGCGGATGGCGGGGACGTCCCGGATGCGCCCGCCGGGGCCGAGGGCGATTGGAGCTTCGACGATGTCGCGCGAACTTCAAAGGCGCCGGACGACGACGACGCACGCCCGCAACTGGAAGCGCCCGGCATCACCTTGCGCGAACATCTGCTGGATCAAATGCGCCTGACCGTGCGCGAGTCGCGTGACCGGGCCCTGGTGGAGCTGATCATCGACGCGTTGAACGACAACGGCTACCTTGACGAGCCGCTGGAGGAAATTCATGCGCGGCTGCCTGAAGAACTGGGCATTGACCTGGATGAGCTGCGTGTCGCGCTCACGCTGGTGCAAAGTTTCGAGCCGGCCGGCATCGGCGCGCGCAACGCGTCCGAGTGCCTGGCGCTGCAGATCCGCCGGCTGCCGAAGATCCCGTTGATCACGCGCCGCATGGCGCTCAACATCGTCGAGAACCATCTGACCTTGTTCGCCCAGCGCGATTTCAACAAGCTGCGCAAGCT
>DATLGF010000468.1:0-2844 GCA_035540575.1 Noviherbaspirillum sp. | reverse complement strand
CCTCGCCCAACCGAGACCCGCCATGCCAGACAAGACCATCCCGATCCGCCCGTACACCGCGCCCGCCGGCGGCCTCGGCTCGCTGCGCGGCGCGGCCAACGCCCTCGCCACCAACGGGGTGCTGCCGGCGGCAACCGTCTTCCCGCGCCTGAACCAGCCGCAAGGCACCGACTGCCCCGGCTGTGCCTATCCCGATTCGCCGCATTCCAAGAGCGTGGACTTCTGCGAACAGGGCGCGTGGGCGGTCGCCCATGAAGCCACGCCGAAGCGCGCCGACGCGGATTTCTTCGCGCGCCATACGCTTGCGCAACTGCGTGCATTGGACCATTGGGAACTCGAAGCCGCGGGCCGCCTGACCACGCCGCTGCGCTACGACGCTGCCAGCGACCGCTACCTGCCCATCGGCTGGGACGAGGCCTTCGCTCTCGCTGCGACGTCGCTGAACACGCTCACCTCCCCGAACGATGCGGTGTTCTATGCATCCGGCCGCAGCAGCAACGAGGCGGCCTTTCCATATCAACTGTTCGCGCGCGCCTTCGGCACCAACAACCTGCCGGACTCATCCAACTATTGCCATGAATCGTCGGGCGACGCGCTGAAGGAATCGATCGGCGTCGGCAAGTCGACCGTCACGCGCGCCGACTTCGAGCAGGCCGACGCAATCTTCATCTTCGGCCAAAACCCGGCATCGAACCATCCACGCATGCTCGCCGACCTGCGCGAAGCCAAGCGGCGCGGCTGCCGCATCGTCGTCTTCAACGCACTGATCGAGCGCGGCCTGCAGGCATTCACCGATCCGCAGTCGCCGCTGGAGATGCTGGGCGGTGGCTCGACCCCGATCGCCGACCACTATTTCCAGGTACGCATAGGCGGCGATCTCGCCGCACTGACCGGCATCATCCGCGCATTGTTCGAGGCCGATGCCGCCGCGCGCGCCGACGGCCGTGCTTCCCTGCTCGATCATGCGTTCCTCGCCGGGCACACGACCGGCTTCGACGCCTTGCGCGACGCCATCCTGCAGCAGCCCTGGGAGCGCATCGAGGAAGACAGCGGCCTCACGCGCGCGCAGCTGGAGACGGCCGCGCAGGTGTATGCGCAATCGCAGGCAGTGATCGCCACCTGGTGCATGGGCCTGACCCAGCACGAGTATGCGATCCCGACGATCCAGATGCTGGTCAACCTGATGCTCTTGCGCGGCAACGTCGGCAAGCCCGGCGCCGGCGTGATGCCGGTGCGCGGCCACTCGAACGTGCAAGGCGACCGCACGGTCGGCATCACGAACCGGCCCAAGTCAGCCTGGCTGGATGCGCTCGCGCGCGAGTTCGGCTTCGAGCCGCCGCGCGAGCACGGGCTGGACGCGGCGAAAACGATACGCGGCCTGCTCGACGGCACGGTGCGCGCCTTTGTCGCCTTGGGTGGCAACTTCGCGGTGGCCGGCCCGGACAGCCCGCGCGTTCTCGCAAGCCTGTCGCGCTGCGCGCTGACCGTGCATATCGCCACCAAGCTGAACCGTACGCATCTCTATCCGGGTAAGACGGGGCTGCTGCTGCCCTGCCTCGGACGCACCGAACAAGACGTGCAGCCGACCGGGCCGCAGTTCGTCAGCGTCGAAGACACGGCCAGCATGGTGCACGCCTCGCATGGCCGCAATCGCCCGGCAAGCGAGATGCTGCGTTCGGAACCGTGGATCGTCGCCGAGCTCGCCCACGCCACGCTGGGCAGCGCGCGCATCGACTGGCGCGCGATGGCCGCCGACTATGACCGCACCCGCGCCGCGATCGAGCGCGTCACCCGCGATGTCGTGCAGGGCTTCGAAAGCTACAACGAGAGAATCCGCGCGCAGCGTGGCTTTCATCTCCCGAACGCGGCGGCCGAACGGCGCTGGGAGACCGAGAGCGGCAAGGCGCGCCTGATCGCGCATCCGCTGCCGCAGGACACGATCCTGCGCCGCGCCCGTGCCCGCCATGGCGACGCGGTGCTGTGCCTGTCGACGATACGCGCGCATCGCCAGTACAACACCACCGTCTATCGCGATCGCAACGGCGAGGTCGACCGCTATCGCGGCGTGCACGGCACCCGCCATGTGCTGTTCATCAGCGACGCTGACCTGAAGCGTTTCGGCCTGCGGGATGGCGACCGGGTGAACCTGCGGGCGGCCTCGCTGGACGGCGTGGAGCGGCGCGTCGAGGGGTTGCAGCTGGTGCGCTATGCGGTGCATCCGGGCGACGTGTTCGGCTACTTCCCGGAGCTGACGCCGCTGCTGTCTCCGGATTTCACCGCGCGGGGATCGAACACGCCGACCTTCAAGGAGATCCCGGTACTGATCGAGACGGCTTGAGGCAGGCAGCGCTGTGGCGCGTTCGCCGCGCCGCGGCGGAGAATCTGAAAAGTTTGATCTGGCCCCGGAAATCCGGCGTGGCGACGTCGATAGAATCGCATCAGTTGCCTAACCGACACGCCGCTCCTGGAGCCCGTCTTGCGCGATCTCTTCATCCTGCCGTCCTCCTGCCCCTATACGGAACGCGAATTCGCCGCCCGCTACGAGGCGGGGCTGCAGCAGACGCTGCCCTATCTCGCTTCCGGAGCGGTTCTGCTCGTGCTGCTGTTCGGTCTCTGGGACTACTGGATCGACCCGGCCGGCGCCCGGCTCTCCGTGCCGGTGCGGCTCGCCTGCGCCGCGCTTGCTGCGCTCGCGATATGGCCGGACCTGCTGCGATGGAGCGCGTCCCGGCGCGCGAGCTTCATCCATTGGACCTGTTCGGCGGCCGTCCTGTTTGCCACGTTCACGCTGGACGGCGCATTGACGTTCGGCCTCCCCGGTCTCGTCGTCGGTCCGTTCCTGGT
>DATLGF010000467.1:0-4270 GCA_035540575.1 Noviherbaspirillum sp. | reverse complement strand
GCATGGACCTGTCGACCAGCTTCAACCGCTATGCGGTGCGTTGGGAGCCGAATCGCCAGATCTTCTACTTCAACGGCCAGGAGATCCTGCGCGTGAACGTGACCATGAGCGATCCGATGTACCTGATGCTCGACCTGTGGTTCGGCAGCGCCAGCGGCACGCCCGATCACATGACCCCGCAGGGCAAGACCAACTCGTTCGAAATCAACTACATGCGCGCCTGGCAGTTCCGTTGATCGGCTGACACGGTGCACCAATGAAAAAAGGGTGGCGGAACGATCCGCCACCCTTTTTGCGTACTGAACCGTACGCTTATTCCTTCTCGATCCCCGCCTTGCGGATGATCTCTTCCCACTTCTTCGATTCGCTGACCTGGAAGCGTCCGAGTTCTTCCGGCGAGGTGATGAAGGCTTCCACTCCGGTGGTGTTGAAGAAGTTCTGCGTGGCCGGCCCCTTGACGGCATTGGCGAACAGTTCGTTCAAGCGCTTGACCACGGCCGGCGGCGTGTTGGCCGGGGCGTAGGCGGCGAACCAGAACGTCATCTCGTAACCCGGCACACCGGCTTCGGCGATGGTCGGCACGTCGGGCGCGAGCGGAGAACGCTTCGAAGCCGACATGCCGAGCGCGCGCAGCTTGCCGCTTGCGACGTGCGGCAGGCCGGTTGCGGTATCGGTGATCATCATGTCGACCTGGCCGCCCAGCACGTCGGTCACGGCGAAGGTATTGCTCTTGTACGGGACGTGCAGCAGTTGCACGCCGGCCATCTGCTGGAACAGTTCGCCGGCGATGCGGCTGGATGAGCTGCCGCTAGCGAAGCTCATGCGGCCGGGGTTCTTCTTCGCTGCCGCGATGAACTCCGATACCGACTTGATGGGGGCATTCACGTTGACCACCATGACCTGGCCGCCGCGGCCCAGTCCGCTGATCGGCGCAAAATCCTTGATCGGGTCGTAAGGCAGCTTCTTGAACAGGTGTTCGTTGGCCGCGTGCGTTGTATTAGTTGCGATCAGTACCGTATAGCCGTCCGGGGCCGCGCGCGCGACGTCGGTTGCGCCGAGAAAGCCGCTCGCTCCGGGCTTGTTGTCCACTACGACCGGTTGCTTCGTTTCCTGCGAAATCGCCTGCCCGAGCGCGCGCGCAAACTGGTCGGTGGCGGTGCCGGCGGCAAACGGCACGACGAAGCGGATCGGCTTGTCCGGATACTGGGCATGGGCCGAGCCGGCGCCGACCAGGCATGCGGCCGACAGCAGAAGAGAGGACAGTTTCTTGAATTTCACGTTGGTCTCCTTGATTTGGACGGTGGGTTGTTGAGATCCGCCTTTTGACGGCGGTTGATGATGTGCTCAGTCGTCGGGGATATCCAGACTGAGCAGCGCAAAACTCAGGCACTTGCCATGCGCATCGAGTGCGAGCGAACGGGTGACCCCGCCCGCCAGCGAACCGTGCAGCACAAGGTTCAGCGCGCCAAGGTGCGGAAGCGCATGACGCACCACCTCGCCGCTGACGATGCCTGACAGGTGGTCCTTCACGCGCTCGGGCGTGACGAAGCGTTCGAGCAGCGCGTAGTCCTTCGTATCGTAGGCAATCACGGAAATGTTCGAGATGTTGCCCTTGTCGCCCGCGCGGGTGTGTGCAATGTCGCGTAGCTGCATGTCATGCCTCGATCATGTGTACCGCCGTGTGAACCTGGTCGCGCGGCAGATGGGTCGACATCACCGCGACGACCTCGCGCGCGGATTTCGTCGCGCCGCCGCCGCCGGCCGGGCCGCAAGTGTACAGGCTCTCCACCTCGTTGCCGATGCGGATTGCCTCGTTCAATGTGTCGGCGCGCCCGGCCACGCGGATGCGCACCTCGTAGGGCTCGGGGTGGCGGGCGGACAGGGCCGCCCCGTGCATCGCATCGATCCCGATCATCTCAGTGCGCAGTTCGGTGGTGCGCACCTGCGTGATCCGTAGCCTCTCCTGCACGATCTGCAGCGCCAGCCGCGCGCGCGCAACCGCGCCCGGCCCCGCGTACGACATCTGCCCCTCGCCGATATAGCTGTCGATGTAGCCGACCGAGACCTTGAGCTCGGGCGGACGCGCGCGGCCGGTGCCGCCGCTGACCAGCACGCGGTCCGGTCCGAGTTCGCGGATCTCGACCTTCGAAAAATCCGCGATCACGTCCGGCGTCAGGTAGGCGGCCGGGTCGTGGATCTCGTACAGCAGCTGTTCCTTGCAGGTGGCGGGGGTTACCTTGCCGCCGGAGCCGGCGACCTTGGTGATCACGATCGAGCCGTCCTCGCCGATCTCGCCGATCGGAAATCCGAGGCGGGCCAGGTCCGGCACATCCTTGAAGCCGGGATCGGCGAAGTAGCCGCCGGTGATCTGGCCCGCGCATTCGAGCAGATGGCCGGCGAGCGTGCCTTGACCGAGGCGCGGCCAGTCGTCCATTGCCCAACCGAACTCATGGATCAGCGGCGCCAGCACCAGCGCCGGGTCCGACACGCGCCCGCAGACGATCACGTCCGCCCCGGCGGCAAGCGCGTCGACCAGCGACGCCGCTCCAATGTACGCATTGGCCGACAAGAGCCGCTCGCCGAGCGCCTCGACCGCCACCGGTCCGTCGCAGCGCAGCCCGCCGTCGCGCACGCGCTCCAGCACATCGTCGCCGCTTACCGCAGCGATCTTCAGGCCCGTCAGGTTCAGCTCGCGGGCGATGCGGCGCACGCATTCTGCCGCGCCTTGCGGATTGGCGGCGCCCATGTTGGTCAGGATGCGGATGCCGTTGGCGCGGCACAGCGGAAGCACGGCGCGCATGCGCGCCTCGAGCAGCGGATCGTAGCCGGCCTGCGGGTCCTTCATGCGCGCCTGCTGGGCCAGCGCGATGGTGCGCTCGGCCAGGCACTCGAAGATCAGGTAGTCGAGATCGCCCCGTTCGGCAAGCTCGACGGCCGGCTCGATACGGTCGCCCGAATAGCCTGCTCCTGCTCCGATTCTGATTCGTCTCATCCTGGTCTCCCGGGTCGGGGCGCAGTGGCCTGACCCGCATGTTTCGGAGCATTCTGTGACGACGCTTTTGATCTGTAAAATGGTATTTTTGTATTGATTGATCGAATTTTACGATTAACGATGAAGGCCCATATTTCCACCCGTCTGCTGTATGCGTTCCTCGCGCTGGAGGAGCTGCGGCATTTCACCCGCGCGGCCGAGCGGTGCCACACCTCGCAATCGGCGTTCAGCGTCATGATCCAGAAGCTGGAGGCTGCGGTCGGTGCGCGCCTGTTCGAGCGCGACACGCGCAAGGTGGTGCTGACCCCTGAGGGAGAACTGTTTGCCGAGGTCGCCCGATCGCTGACAGGCGAGATCGAGTCGGCGTTCGACGACATGGCCGACTACGTCGCGAAGCGGCGCGGCCGCGTGGCCGTGGCGGCGCTGCCTTCGCTGGCCGCGCGCGGGATGCCGGCCGTGCTGGCCGAGTATCGGCGCCGCCATCCGGGTGTGGCTGTGTCGCTGCACGATGCGCTGTCGGACCAGTGCCTGGCATTGCTGAGGCAGGGAAGGGTGGATTTCGTCCTGACCGCACCAGGGCCGAACGTCGACGAGTTCGAGTCGCACATCCTGTGCAGCGACCCGTTCTACCTGGTCTGCCGGCGCGACCATCCGCTTGCGAAGAAGCGTTCGCTGAAGGCGGCCGACCTGGCCGACTGCGAGCTGGTGCACCTGGTCGGCTCCACCAGCGTGCGCCAGCACGTCGACGCCTTGCTGCGCGAGGTGCCGACCCGGCATTCCGGCTTCGAGGTCGAGCACCTGGCCACGCTGGCAGGACTGGTCGAGCAGGGGCTGGGGGTGACGATCGTGCCGCGGCTGACGCTGTTCCAGTTCGAGCAGCTCGACCTGGCGACCGTGCCGATCGAAACGCGCGCCCACGTCAGACCGATCCTGGTGGTGAAGCGGCGCGACCGCAGCTTGTCGATCGCCGCGCAGGCGATGCTTGATCTCGTGCAAGCCGCGCTGGGGCAGGCGAGCGGGGGCAGGCAGCGCGCATGATCGGCGGCATGCGGCGCACACGTATTCCGGGGCGCTTCATGATGTAAGTCATCCCCTGCGGCAACGAGGGCCTTACCATAGGCCCATGAAAAAAATCGCCCTCGTCACCAACGAACCGCCGCCGTACCGGATTCCGGTGTTCGAGCGCATTGCGCGCACCGCCGGAATCGAACTCAACGTGATTTTCTGCGCACGGCGCGAACCGAACCGGGACTGGGATCTTCCCCCGCTGGATTTCCC
>DATLGF010000466.1:0-2534 GCA_035540575.1 Noviherbaspirillum sp. | reverse complement strand
GTCTCAGCCTGATCGGCGATGTCTACATCGACCTGCTGAAGATGGTGATCCTGCCATTCCTGGTATCCGCGGTGATCGTCAGCATCAACCGGCTCGCGACCGATCCATCGGCGTCCAGATACCTGGGCCAGATCGCGTTCTTCCTGATCGCCGGTATGGCGGCGGCGGGCATCGCCGGGGCGCTCTACATGACCATGGTGCAGCCGGGCGCACGTCTGGATGCCGACGCGCTCAACGCGTTCGGCCGGCTCGTGCAGTCCGATCTGTCAGGCGTGGAAACCAGCATCCAGCTGCTTGCGCCCGCGGCGGCGGCGCAGGAGAGCGCGGCCGCGAGCCTCATCATGCGGATGATTCCGGACAATGTGTTTGCCGCACTGTCGCTGGGCGATACGCTCAAGACCCTGTTCTTTGCGCTGGCGTTCGGCTTTGCACTTGCCGCCACGCCGCGCGACAAGACGATCAGCCTGATTGATTGCTGCGAAGCAGTGTTCCGCGCCTGCCAGCGCCTGACCACCTGGCTGCTCTACGGCCTGCCGGTTGCATCGTTCGCGCTGGCCGCCGACCAGATCGCCAAGACCGGCGTCGAACCGTTCCGGGTGATGATCCATTTCATCGTCGCGTTCGCAATCGTCACCGCGCTGTTGCTCGCGCTGTGCGTGTTCATCCTGTATCGCAGGTCCGGCCGGCCGATCGGCGAGGTCCTGCGCTCGCAGCAGAGTCCGTTCTTCATCGCGGTGGCGACGCGCAACAGCGCCGCCTGCATGCCGGCGATGATGGCCTCGCTGATCGACCGTCTGCGCTTCGACAAGGGCATCACGGAACTGCTGGTGCCGCTGGGCACGGCGCTGTTTCGCGTCGGCCCGGTGCTCTACTACTGCATGGCGACGATCTTCATCGCACAGCTCTACGGCCGCGACCTGTCGCTCGCCGACCTCGGCATCGTTCTGGCCGCCTCGCTGATCGCCGGCTTCTCTTCGACCGGCATGAACGGCATCGTGACGATTTCGCAGACCGCCATTGTCTGCTCGGTGCTCGGTCTGCCTTTCGAGGCGGCCTTCGTGCTGTTTGTCGCGGTCGAGCCGGTATGCGACACGCTGCGCACGGTGCTGCTGGTTTTCGGCATCAATGCGCTGGTGGCGCTGATCTCGCCGCTCGACGAGAGCGACGAGGACGACCCGGTACCGCAACCGCACCCGGCGTTCGAGCACGCGCGCAGGCGGGCCGCATGAAGACCGCGCCGCGCCAGCAGCCTTTGCTCGGCATACTCGGCGGCATGGGGCCGCTGGCCACGGTCGACTTCCTTGCCAAGCTGACGCGCTCGCTGCCGGCGTCCTGCGACCAGGAGCACCTGGCGTGGCTCACGCTGAGCCAGCCCGGCACCCCGGACCGCAGCCGCGCGATCCAAAACGGCGACAACGGACCCCATCCATACCTGACGCAGGGTGCGGCCTGGCTGTCCGGCCAGGGCGTGAGCCTGATCGCCATTCCGTGCAGCACCAGCCACTACTGGTACGAAGCGATGCAGCGCGCATCCTCCGCGCCGATCCTGCACATCGCCGACGCGACGATAGAAGAACTCCTGCTGGGCGGCGACGCAAGTGGGCCGGTTGCCGTGCTGGCCACGCGCGGGACCGTCCGTCACAGGATCTACAGCGGCCGCCTGCACGCCGCGGGATGCGAAGTGGCCGCGCTCGACGAGAACGCGCAGCGCGCGGTCGACGGCATCATCCGCGACGTCAAGGCTGGGCAATTGGAGTCCGCGCGCCGTGAAATGCATGTGCTGAAGGCGCGGCTGAAGCTGCGCGGGGTGCGCGCCGTCGTGCTCGGCTGCACTGAACTGCCGATCGCGCACGACGACACCGATCCTTCGCTCCCGGCCATCGACGTCACGCTGGCGCTGGCGCGTGCGGCGCTGCGGCGGCTCGGTTACCCGACCGTGGCCTTGCCGCTCGCGAACAGCCTGGCATCCGCCGCATTGCCAGGCGACTAAGCTCTTTCCGCCCGCGCTTTGCCGCAGTCCGATGCGAACGCCCGCTGTTTCAGCCCGTGTCAAGACTGGCGCAATCGCGAAGATTGCATATCATGTCCGACTTGTTTTCCTGATGTGAGCCGACATGCTGCCTTCGATTGAACAACGCCTCGCCGCCGAACTCGCCGCCAAGCCGGCCCAGGTGGCCGCTGCCATCGCCCTGCTGGACGAGGGCGCGACCGTCCCGTTTATCGCCCGCTACCGCAAGGAAGCCACCGGCGGCCTCGACGATACCCAGCTGCGCCTGCTGGAAGAGCGCCTGCGCTACCTGCGCGAACTGGAAGACCGGCGCGCGGCGATCATCGCCTCGATCGAGGAGCAGGGCAAGATGACCCCGGAGCTTCTTGATGCGATCGTCCACGCCGAGGACAAGACGCGGCTGGAGGACCTGTACCTGCCGTACAAGCCCAAGCGCCGCACCAAGGCGCAGATCGCCGCCGAGGCGGGCCTCACCGAACTGGCCGATGCGCTGCTGGCCGATCCTTCGCTGAAGCCGGAGGACGAG
>DATLGF010000465.1:0-6102 GCA_035540575.1 Noviherbaspirillum sp. | reverse complement strand
CTCCTGTTGCAGTACCTGGATCTGTTCGTCCAGCCACGCGCCCGCATACTGGCGCGCGGAAGGCGACATGACCCGGTGCTGCCGGCGCACCTCGGCCAATGCTCCGATTGCCACCTCCTTTGACCATGGCGTGCCGATCTTGCGCACCAGCACAATTCCCAGTGGTGCGCCCAGGGCGCGTGCAATCTCGAATGCGACCGGTATGCCGCCGCGCGGCAGCGCAAGCACCACCGGCCGTGTCAGGCCCATGGCGAGCAGGCGCGCCGCCAACTGCCGGCCGGCGTCGCGCCGGTCCGAGAAGAGAACATCCCGATTGCGCATGCCCGTCTTCCAGCAAGATGCCTGCCATCGCGATACGCTTGACAGGTGCGGCCGGGCGGCCCGTTTTTACCGCGGCGTGGTACAAGTTACAACGCTTGACGAACCACGCGCCGGGTCGCGGCCGCACGGCGATCCGTGCATCAACCGGGTCCGCCCGGATACTCCGGCGGAGTGGGTTCAGGCTGGATCTCCGGCCCGGTCGGCTGGTTCGGCGAACCCGGGTCCGGAGGAGGTTCCGGTATCTCGGGCTGCGGGGTCTGCGGTGCGATTTCCGGGCCGGGGCCGGGCGTGGCCGGAATCTCCGGCGGGCTGACTGGATTGATTTCCGGGGTCTGCTGCATCCGTCCTCCTACATCGCGAGCTGGCCCGGGTTCGCCTGTGCGGGCGAGAGCGGGCTGGCAAGGCCGAGCTCGCCTCCTGACATCTCTTCACACGATTGCGCGCATTCGCGGCAGGCACGGACGCATTCGTCCATGTCGCCGATGTCCTCGCAGCTTTCCGCGCAGGCCCTGCATATTTGCGCGCAGGCCGCGCACACGGCGGCATGCTGGGGAATTCCGGCCAGCATCACGTGCGCGCTGGCGCGGCAGACCTCGGCGCAGGCGTTCATCAGCCGCATGTGCTGCGCTTCGACGTGCGGCCCTCCGACTTCGAGGCAATGTTGCATGGCAGTCTGCTGGCACGTGCGGTAGCAGGCGAGGCAGGCATCGATGCAGCGCTGCAGCTCTTGTCCTTCGTTCAAGTCCATTCCGTCCTCCTCGATTAGACGGGAGTCACGCAGCACTATCTGTGCCGGGACGGTCGAAGCGCTTGGGTATAATAGGCCCGCCTTTCCGGGGAGCACCTCGGGGGCGACCCAGTCGGGGCGGGCCCAGACCGCGTGCCGCCGCCTTTCAACCCAGCCGCGGCGCCATGCCGCCCCATGTCGCGCAATAGCGCCCGCCCTGGCCGTCCTGCAACGCCAAACCTCCGCGTCATGTCCAGCGTGAAATACACGGGACATATCAAGAAGCGGGACCTGATTGTCGGGTATTAATTGCGCAGTTTTTCTGTCGAATGAAAGGAAACCGATGCCGGAAGCGTCTCCGCTAGCAACATACGTCGCCTGGCCTTTCGCGCTCGCGATCGCCTGGGTCGTGGGAGAAATGGGATATCGGATGACGGGACTGCCCCGCATCAGCATCTACGGCCTTGTCGGCTTCCTGCTGGCGCACACCCAGACCGGTTTCCTGCCGGCGGGAGATGATGTCGGAGTAAAACTTCTTGCCGACGTCGCCTTCGGACTGATCCTGTTCGAACTCGGCTACCGGATCAACCTGAACTGGTTGCGCACCAACCCTTGGATTCCACTGACCGGGCTGGTGGAGGCGGCGGCGACCTTCGTGGTCGTCTACGCAGTCGCACGCTGGTTCGAGACGCCCCAGATGGCATCGCTGCTGCTGGCGTCACTGGCGATGTCGACCTCACCGGCCGGCATCCTGCGCGTCGTGAACGAGCAGACCAGCTCGGGCCAGGTGACGGAACGGGTCATGCACCTGTCGGCCATCAACTGCGTGCTCGCGGTATTCACATTCAAGCTGATCGTCGGCGTCGGCGTGTTCCAGACTTCCGGAAGCTTCACCGAAGCGACGTGGAGCGGACTGCTGGTTGTGCTGGTTTCAATCGCGCTGGGCGGGCTGTTCGGGGTGCTGATGCCGGCGCTGATGCGCCAGCTCGGCAATCTCGGACGCGATGCGACACTCGGCTTTGCAATCGGCGTGATCCTGCTGGTCGCCATCACGCATGCGTTCCGTTTTTCGCCGGTGCTCGCGACGCTTGCATTCGGCCTGGTGGCGCGTCATCGCCGCGTGATCCTGAGCCCGACCCAGCGCAATTTCGGGGTCATGGGGGATCTGCTGACCGTGCTGCTGTTCTTTTACATCGCGACCACGCTGGAGTGGGCGACCGTGGTCGAAGGCATGGCGG
Source organism: Noviherbaspirillum sp. (assembly GCA_035540575.1). Lineage (GTDB taxonomy): Bacteria > Pseudomonadota > Gammaproteobacteria > Burkholderiales > Burkholderiaceae_D > Noviherbaspirillum. Next base: position 3,816 of record DATLGF010000465.1, on the reverse strand, counting down.
TTGCATTGGTGCTGATCGCGGCCCGGTTCGTCACGAAGACTTCCATCGTGGCCGCGTTTTCCCACGTCAGCGGGATTTCCTGGCGCAAGGGTGTGCTGACCGGCGTGGCGCTCACGCCGATTTCGGTCTTCGTGATCCTGCTGCTGGAACAGACCCGCCACCTCGGCATCACAATGGTCGAGGGGCTCATTCCGCTGGCTGCCGTTGCGCTGCTGCTCGAAGTGATCGGGCCGATCGCGACGCAGCGCGCCCTGATCTGGGCGAACGAGACCCCCGACGCGACGGAGAGTTGACATGGCCCTGGAAGAATTCAAGACATCCGACGCGCTGACGCTTGGCGTCGAACTGGAGTTGCAGCTGGTCAGCCTGTCCGATTTCGACCTGGCCGAAGCCAGCCCCGACATGCTCGATCTGTTGCGCCGCAAGCCGTTTCCCGGAACGGTGACGCCGGAGATCACCGAAAGCATGATCGAGATCGCCACCGGCATCCACACGCGGCACGACGAGCTGCTGTCGGAACTGCAGCAGATCCGCAATACGCTGGTGCATGCGGGCGACACGCTCAACGTCGGCGTCTGCGGGGGCGGCACCCATCCGTTCCAGCGCTGGTCCGAGCGCAAGATCTTCTCCAAGCCGCGCTTCAAGCAGGTCTCCGCGTTGTACGGCTATCTGGCCAAGCAGTTCACCGTGTTCGGCCAGCACGTGCATGTCGGCTGCGAATCCGGCGACGACGCGATGTTCCTGCTGCATTCGCTGAATCGCTACGTGCCGCATTTCATTGCCTTGTCGGCATCGTCGCCATTCTTCCAGGGGCGCGACACGCTGTTCAATTCGGCGCGGCTCAACTCGGTATTTGCATTTCCGCTGTCCGGCCGCGCGCCGTTCCTGCTCAAGTGGAAGGACTTCGAGGACGTGTACTTCTCGCGCATGGAGCACACGGGCATCGTCAAGAGCATGAAGGACTTCTACTGGGACATCCGCCCGAAACCCGAGTACGGCACGATCGAGCTGCGCGTGTGCGACACGCCGCTGACGGTCGAACGCGCGGCCGCGCTGGCCTGCTACCTGCAGGCATTGTGCCGCTACCTTCTGGACGGCGGCGAAGTGCCGCCCGCCGAAGATGATTACCTGGTCTACAACTACAACCGTTTCCAGGCCTGCCGTTTTGGCCTCGACGGCACGATGGTGCATCCGAAGACCCACGAGACCTTGTCGATCCGCGAGGATGTGCTGACCACGCTGCGCAAGATGGAACCGTTTGCCGAAGAGCTTGGCGGCGTCGGGGCGCTCGAGCATCTTTACCGCGCCGCCCACATGGGCAGCGACGCGAGCTTCCTGCGCCAGCAATACCACGAGCGCGGCAGCCCCGAGGGCATGGTGGACGCGGCCATCCGGCGCTTCCGCGAAGGGCTCGCCTGACGGTCTGGTTCCGGTGCCTCGGCAAAGTGTTTGAACCACGGCGTACAGGGCGTACACGGCGAGCACGGCGGGAACGCGTCATTCCGAGCGCAGCGAGGAATCCCGGTTCTGTGAACGGATGAGATCCCTCGCTGCGCTCGGGATGACATTGTTTTGGGTGTTCCCCGTGGCCTTCGGTTCGCTGCCTGCCCCCGATCCGGCGCGCGTTCCCAGCCTGGCAAGCGTTTGCAACAGCCCGAGCACGCCGCGCACGACCCTGCTAGAGTCACGCCTGCAGCAGTTTCTTTAGGGGAAGGTTTTGGCAGGTTCACGAGGCAAGCCGGCTTCCGGCAAGGGCAGCAAGAATGGCAAGGGAAGCGGGGGCGGCAAGGCGTCGCGCGGTGGCGGCTTGCTGCGCGCTTTGCTGCTGATGGGCGTGGGCGGCGTGATCGCGTCTGTATTGCTGCTGGCGTTTGCACTCGTCGTCATCTCTCCCAGCTTGCCGTCGATCGAGGCGCTGACCGACTACCGTCCCAAGATCCCGCTGCGCGTCTATACGGCCGACAATGTGCTGATCGGCGAATTCGGCGAGGAGCGGCGCGACTTCGTACGCATCAAGGACATGCCGGCAGTGATGAAGAATGCCGTCGTGGCGGTCGAGGACGAGCGCTTCTACGAGCATAGCGGCGTGGACTACATCGGCCTGATGCGCGCCAGCGTGGCCAACCTCGGCCGCAGTCGCTCGCAGGGCGGATCGACGATCACGATGCAGGTGGCGCGCAACTTCTTCCTTTCGCGCGAAAAGACCTACACCCGCAAGCTCCAGGAGGTCATGCTCGCGTACCGCATCGAGCAGGCGCTGAGCAAGGACCAGATCCTGGAGCTGTACATGAACCAGATCTATCTCGGCCAGCGCGCCTACGGCTTCGGCAGCGCGGCGCGCATCTACTTCGGCAAACCGATCAGCCAGGTCACGGCGGCCGAAGCCGCAATGCTCGCGGGCCTGCCGAAAGCGCCGTCGACCGCCAACCCCGTGGTCAATCCGAAGCGCGCGACGCAGCGCCAGCAATACATCCTGCGCCGCATGCGCGAGCAGGGCTATCTGACCCAGGCGCAGTACGAGCAGGCGATTGCCGAGCGGCTGACGATACGCCGCGACGGCGGGCGTTTCGCGACCCAGGCCGGCCATGCCGCCGAGCTGGTGCGCCAGCACATGGTGTCGCTGTACAAGGACGACGCATACACTCAGGGCTTTTCCGTCTACACGACCTTGCTGAGCACCGACCAGGCAGCGGCCCATCAGGCGCTGCGCCGCGGCGTGCTCGAGTACGAACGGCGGCACGGTTATCGCGGCCCGGAAGCGTTCATCGACCTGCCCAAGAGCGGCGAGGCGCGCGAGCAGGCGATCGGCGAGGCGTTGCTGCGCCATCCTGACAGCGGCGAGCTGCGCGCGGCAATGGTGGTGGCCGCCAATGCGAAGGCGGTCCGCGCCGAGCTGATCACGGGAGAGGCGATCGAGATCAGCGGCGAAGGGCTGCGCTTTGCCGCGGCGGCGCTGAACGAAAAGGCCGCAGCGGAACGGCGCATCCGTCCGGGCGCGGTGATCCGCGTGATGCAGGATGCGCGCAAGCGCTGGGCCATTACCCAGCTGCCGCAGGTGGGCGCGGCGCTGGTGTCGCTCGATGCGCGCGACGGGTCGGTGCGCGCGATGGTGGGCGGCTTCGACTTCTCGCTCAACCAGTTCGACCGCGTGACGCAGGCCTGGCGCCAGCCCGGTTCGGCGATCAAACCCTTCATTTACTCGGCCGCCCTGGAGAAGGGCTTCTACCCGGCCACGATGATCAACGATGCGCCGCTTTCGGAAGACGTGGCGGACGGCCTGACGCCGGCGAGCTGGCAGCCGCAGAACGACGACGGCAATTACGACGGGCCGATCACGCTGCGCCATGCGCTCAAGCGTTCGAAGAACCTGGTCTCGGTGCGCGTGCTGCGCACGATAGGCACCCCGTACGCGCTCGATTACCTGGAGCGCTTCGGCTTCGACAGCGCGCGCCATCCGGGCAATCTGACGATGACCCTCGGCACCGGCTCGGTGACGCCGCTGCAGCTTGCAGGCGCGTATGCGGTGTTCGCCAATGGCGGCTACCAGATCAAGCCTTACCTGATCAGCAAGGTGGTGGACGCGCGCGGCAATGTGCTGTCGCAGGCGGATCCGGTTCATGCCGGCGACGAGGCGGCGCGTGTGATCGATCCGCGCAATGCGTATCTGATGGACTCGATGCTGCGCGATGCGGTGAACTCGGGCACCGGCCACCAGGCGGCGCAGCGCCTGGGCCGCCATGATCTCGCCGGCAAGACCGGCACCACCAACGACGCGATCGACGGCTGGTTCGCCGGATACGGCGGCGACGTTGTGGC
>DATLGF010000464.1:0-4945 GCA_035540575.1 Noviherbaspirillum sp. | reverse complement strand
CCTGAAGGCTCATCAATCATGACCGCGACGATCAGGCGCGGGTCCGAGATCGGCGCGATGCCGGCGAAGGAGCCGATGTACTTGTTGGTGTAGCGCCCGTTTTCCAGCTTGTGCGCGGTGCCGGTCTTGCCGCCGACACGGTAGCCGGGCACCTGTGCGCGTGGCGCGGTGCCGTCCGGGCTGGCCGCGCCTTCGAGCATCAGCCGCATTTCGCGCGCCGTCTGCGGTGACAGCACACGCCGGCCGATCGGCTTGTCGGAGCTCTTCTGCAGCGTCAGCGGAATCATGTCGCCGTCGCGCGCGAACACCATGTAGGCCTGCGCGATCTGGATCAGCGAGGCCGACAGCCCGTAGCCGTAGCTCATCGTGACCTGCTCGATCGGACGCCAGGAGGCCGCCGGCCGCACGCGCCCCGCCACCGCGCCGGGGAAACCGAGCTTGGGCGCCTGCCCGAAGCCGAGCGAGGTAAACAGGTCCCACATCTGCTCGGGCGTCATCTGCATCGCCATGCGCGCGGTCGCCACGTTGGACGACTTCGCGATTGCCTGGCTCAGCGTCATGTTGCCGTAGTTCTTGGTGTCGGTGATCGTCGATCGACCCAGCGTGAAGCGGCCGCCTTCGGTCTGCAGCATCGTGTCGGGCCGAACCAGTCCGCGTTCCATCGCCAGTGCCGCGGTCAGCGGCTTGATCGTGGAACCCGGCTCGAAGGTGTCAGTCAGCACGCGGTTGCGCAGCTGCGCGCCGGTCAGGCGCGAGCGGTCATTCGGGTCGTAGGTCGGCAGGTTCGCAAGCGCCAGCACCTCTCCGCTCTTTGCGTCGAGCACGACGATGCCGCCGGCCTTGGCCTTGTGCTTCTCGACCGCTTCCTTGAGCGCCGAATAGGCGATGTACTGGATCTTGCGGTCGATGGACAGCGCGAGATCCTTGCCGTCATGCGGCACGCGCACAGATTCGATGTCCTCGACGATGCGCCCGAGCCGGTCGCGGATCACGCGCCGGCTGCCGGTGACGCCCGCCAGGCTCTTCTGGAACGCCAGCTCCATGCCTTCCTGGCCCACATCTTCCACATTGGTGAAGCCGACCACATGCGCCATCACTCCGCCATCCGGGTAGTAGCGTTTGTACTCGCGCCGCGTGCCGATGCCGGAGATATTCAGCTTGAGCACCTGTTCCGTGACGTCGGGCTCGACCTGGCGTTTGAGATAAACGAAGGTGCGGTCCACGTCCAGGCGTTTCTTCAGATCGCTCTCGGACATGCCGAGCAGGCGCGCGAGTTCGCGCAGCTTGTCGGCCGGCGCTTCCAGCACGTCCTCCGGCACCGCCCAGATCGCGCGCACCGGCAGCGACGAAGCCAGCACCTGTCCGTTGCGATCGGTGATCTTGCCGCGCGTGGCGGGCAATTCCAGCGTGCGCGCATAGCGCGAGGCGCCCTGCTTCTGCAGGAATTCGGTCGAGATGCCCTGCAGCCACAGCGCGCGCGCGGCCAGCGCCGCAAAGCCGACGAACAGGAAGAACAGCACGACGCGCGAGCGCCATACCGGCAGCTTGACTGCCAGTACCGGGCTGGAGGTGTAGGCGACGCCGCGTCCGGCTGCCGTGCGCGCGGCCATCACTGCCCTCCCATCGTCAGGTACTGGGTACGGTCAGGCGTGATGCGCGCCATGCCAAGGTCGCGCCGCGCGTGCGCTTCGATGCGGCCGTGATTGCCAAGGGTCGATTGCTCGAGCTGGAGCTGGGCCCATTCGACTTCGAGCTGGCGCGACATCGCCTGCGCCCGCTCGAGCTCGATGAACAGGCGGCGCGACTGGTACTGCGCGTTGACGAGCAGCAGCGCGCAGCCGACCAGCGCGCCGGTCAGGGCGATATTGAGGCGCCAGCTCATTGCCTGCCTCCGGCGGGCAGGCGCTCGGCCACGCGCAGGATCGCCGAGCGCGCGCGTGGATTGGCGGCGATCTCGGCGTCGGAAGGCTTGATCTTGGCGAGCAGCTTCAGCTCCGGCTGCGGCAGTTCCGCGGCACGGATCGGCAGGCGACGGTCGGGCTGCGCCACCTTGGCCTTGCCGGCCAGGAAGCGCTTGACGATCCTGTCCTCAAGCGAATGAAAGCTGATCACAGCGAGCCTCCCGTTCGGGCCCAGTGCCCGAAACGCTGCATCGAGTCCTATTTCGAGTTCTTCAAGCTCTTTATTGATGTAAATCCGGATAGCCTGAAAGGTACGAGTGGCCGGGTCCTTGCCTTTCTCGCGGGTTTTGACGGCGTGTGCCACGATCTCGGCAAGCTGTCGTGTGCCTGAAATTGGCTCGACTGCCCGGCGAGCAGCAATCGCCTTTGCAATCTGAAAAGCAAACCGTTCTTCCCCATATTCCTTGATGACCTTTCCTATCGTTTGCTCATCGGCCGTCGCCAGCCACTGCGCCGCCGACATCCCCCGCGTCGGATCCATGCGCATGTCCAGCGGCCCGTCCTGGCGGAAGCTGAATCCGCGCGCGGCATCGTCGACCTGAGGCGAGGAAATACCCAGGTCCAGCAGCACGCCATCCACCTGTCCTACGCCGCGCTCGGCAAGCGCTGCCGCCATCGTGGCGAAGCTGTCATGCACGATGGCCACGCGCGCGTCGCCCAGCGCCTGCGCCGCCGCGATCGCCTGCGGATCCTTGTCGAAGGCGACCAGCCGCCCACGCTCCGACAGGCGCTCGAGGATCAGCCGGCTGTGCCCGCCGCGGCCGAACGTGCCGTCCACGTACACGCCGTCGGCGCGCGCGCCGTCGATGGCCAGCGCATCCACTGCTTCCTGCAACAGCACCGTCCGGTGCTGCAGTTCCGGCACCGCTTTGTCTGTCGTCACGGGCTAGAACGAAAAATTGTTGAGTACGTCCGGCATGCCGGCGGCAACCGCCTCCGCCTCGCTTTCGGCAAGCTTGGCCGCATCCCAGATTTCGAAGTGGCTACCCATGCCGAGCACCATCACGTCTCGCGTCAACCCTACGGCCGAGCGCAGCTCCGGCGCGATCAGGATGCGGCCGGCGCCGTCCATCTCCACGTCGGAGGCATTGCCGAGAAAGATGCGCTGCCAGGCGCGCGCCGACATCGGCCACGCGGCAATCTGTTCGCGATGGTTTTCCCAGACCGGGCGCGGAAAGAGGAGCAGGCAGCCATGCGGGTGCTTGGTCAGCGTGACGCGTCCTTCGCACTGCACCGTCAGGGCGTCGCGGTGCCTGGCCGGAATGGTCATCCGTCCCTTCGCATCGAGATTCAGTGCTGACGCGCCTTGAAACACCCAATCGCCCCTGTTTGGCTGCCGTTTTGTTGTCTTGTCGGAATGTGGATTCTGGGCGGCACCAAGCTTCTTGCCCCACAAAAATACACTTTTTCACACTGCCGCCCACTTTAGAGGATGGTTTTTTTATGGTCAAGTAATATTCCTTGTGGAAAATTTGATTTTTCCCAATGGAGTCAAGCACTTACGGGCGTTCCTTCGAGCCGGCGTGAAGAGCAAAACCGAAGAGAATGAAGCACTTAGCGAAGAGTCTGAAGGTGAACTCTCAGCTGTACACATGTGTTTCATGTGCCCGCACGGCGGGCGTGCGCCGGTGGGCTGCCGCTTTGACGCAGCGCAAGAGAATTTCGTTCCGGAATGAATGCGCGGGGGGGAATAAAAAGACGCAGGCCGCTGGACGCGTGACAAGCAGGCGGCGCCTGACAGGGCCGCACATGCCGGCGCGGCTGTGGCGCCGCGCATTCACGGGGCGATCACGCAGGATGAAGTCGCAGGAGGAGTGGCGCGCAGACGCGCAAGACGCGCAGAACCCGTCGGTCGTGGGATGAAGGTCGGGAAGCGGGAAAGCAGGCTGACTGCCCCGGCTCGTTTAGTTGGCGGCCGCCGTTGTCCAGGGAAACCGGTCCGGCAATCCTCCACTACTCCTGTTTCTCATCCCACGGCCGACGGGCTCTGGGTGCAACGGGTGGTAGCCACTACTGTAACCGGGGGTGAAGGAGCCGGCGTTGAAGTCCGTCAAGAGCATGGTCGCAACTTCTGCCTTGGCGGACGAAAGACGTGAAGCAGGCCGATAGGCCGGATTCTGTTACGGCGGCGTTGTCGCCAACACCGCTATGACAGCCATTCTTCTAGGCCGTGAATTGCTCCACGGCTCAAGCTTCCTACCCGCACGCTCCGCGAGCAACATCATCGCGTGCCTATTTGGAATTGCTCCAGGTGGAGGTTACCGCGTTTCACCCTTTGTGACCGCCTGACTCGCGTCCGCGGTCCCAAAGACTCGTCTCTGTGGCCCTGTTCCTCGCCTTATACCTTGCGGCTTTCGGCGGACGGCCGTTAGCCGTCACCCTGCTCTGTGAGTCCGGACCTTCCTCCCGCCGTCTCGCGACGGCCGGCGGCTGTCTGGCCTGCTTCGGCGGCTATTCTAGTGGATCGCCTGCCTGCGCGCTGACCAAATTGTCCCCTTGCGTTTTCTGGTAGCGTAACGGCTTCTCAAACCGGAAAGACACCATGACAACCCTGCGCACCGGCGGCCAGATCCTGGTTGACGCCCTCCAGACCCAGAACGTTGAAATCGCATTCGGCGTACCCGGCGAAAGCTATCTCGCGGTCCTCGACGCGCTCCATGACTCTCCGATCCGCTTCATCGTGAACCGCCAGGAAGGCGGCGCGGCCTTCATGGCCGAAGCCTACGGCAAGCTGACCGGCAAGCCCGGCGTGTGCTTCGTCACCCGCGGGCCGGGCGCGACCAATGCCGCCATCGGCGTGCATACCGCGCACCAGGATTCGACGCCGATGGTGCTGTTCATCGGGCAGGTCGGCAATGATTTCGTCGAGCGCGAGGCATTCCAGGAAATCGACTACCGCCGCATGTTCGGCCAGATGACCAAGTGGGTCGCCCAGATCGACCGCGCCGACCGCGTGCCCGAATACGTGGCGCGCGCCTTCCAGG
>DATLGF010000463.1:0-20965 GCA_035540575.1 Noviherbaspirillum sp. | reverse complement strand
GGTGGCCGACCGCGACGGCGACAACCAGGTGACCAGCCTGCGTACCAGCCGCGGTGCGATGCTGCAGCGCGCGGAGACGGAGCTGGTCGCGCGTATCGAGGCGCGCCTGGCGGCGCTGACCCGCTGGCCGGCCGAGCGGGGCGAGGGCCTGCAGCTGCTGCGCTATGAAAAAGGCAATGAATACCGTCCCCATTTCGACTGGTTCGACCCGGCCCTGCCGGGGCCGGCGCGTCATCTGGAGCGTGGCGGCCAGCGCCTGGCCACCATCGTCATGTACTTGAGCGACGTGGAAGCCGGCGGCGGCACCACCTTCCCGGAAGCCGGCCTGCAGATCCAGCCCCGGCGCGGACATGCGGTGTTCTTCGCCAATACCGACCGCTTCCATGTGCCGGATCCGCGCTCGCTGCATGCCGGCGAACCGGTTGAACGCGGCGTGAAGTACATCGCGACCAAGTGGTTGCGCACCACCACCTATGCCTGAGCGCGCACGCCTGCGGGCCTTGCTGGTTCGTCACCGTACGGCTTGACGCCGCACAAAAATATTTCCTTTCGCGAGGCCTTTCGATCTGTAAAATGCCTTGCCAGCGCGCCCCGTTTGCGCGTAGCGAGTCCTCATCCCATCATGCCCCGGCATCCCATCTTTCAACGTCTGCCCCAGCCGCAAGCGCTGCTGCAAAGCCGCATGCTCAAGCCGTTCGCGCGCTACCTCGAACATCATGCGCTTTGGCAGTTCAACCGCCGGGCGGTGGCCGGCGGCGTGGCGCTCGGCCTGTTCTTCGGCATTCTGATCCCGTTCGCGCAGATTCTGGTGTCGGCAGTGGTCGCCATCTTCGTTCGCGTGAACCTGCCCGTGGCCGCGTTCTCGACGCTGATCACCAATCCGCTCACGTTCCCGGCCGTCTACTACCTGGCCTACCAGGTCGGCGGCATATTCCTGCACGAGGAGCAGATCGCCACGGCGGCGGCCGTCGAGACGCACATCCAGTACACGATGGCGGTGCGCGACGAGGTTCTGACCGGCTGGCTCGCGCCCGCGCTGGACTGGCTGCAAACCGCCGGCCTGCAGCTGATCGTCGGCCTTGCCGTGCTCGCGGTCGTGGCCTCCGCGGTCGGCTACGTCGCGGTCAATGCCTCCTGGCGCTACTGGGTCCGGCAGCGCTGGCGCAAGCGCCGCCTGCGCCTCGCCTGAGGCCCGGCGGGATGGCGTCGACCGCCGTCCCGCTTCCGGATATCCGCACACCGGCCCCTTCCTCAGTGCGGTCTTCCATCCGCCTGCTGCTCCCGCGCTCCAGCGCTCCCCGAAAAATCCCTTCCTGTTCAACGGCTTGCCCGCAGGTTGTCGGTTGGCATGCGGGATGCTAACTGCCTGCGCGAGACGCGGTATCCGGCTTATTGACAATAAGCAATATTCCGTAATGCCGCCTCGTAGGGAATATGGCATCATCGGAACGTTTGAAGCGCGTCACCATTGCGGACGCGCTTCATGCGTTTCTGCCGCCGACCCCGGCCGGTATCTATAAAACCACTCGAGGAGATCAAACATGAAGCTCGGACTCGTTCGTCGCCTGCTGGCACTTGCCGCTGGTTCCGCACTGCTCGCAGCAGCCCCCGTACAGGCGCAACAAGCGCAATTCATCAACGTTTTGACCGGCGGCACCAGCGGCGTCTACTACCCGCTTGGCGTGGCCTTGACGCAGATCTACGGCAAGGCGCTGCCGGGCGCAAAGAGCACCGTCCAGGCCACCAAGGCTTCTGCAGAAAACCTGAACCTGCTGCAGGCTGGTCGCGGTGAGATCGCGTTCACCCTTGGCGACGCACTGTCGGACGCCTGGAACGGCAACGAGGAAGCCGGCTTCAAGGCGCCGCTCAAGCGCCTGCGCGGCGTGGCGGGCATCTACCCGAACTACATCCAGATCGTCGCCTCCGCCGACTCCGGCGTGCGCACGCTGGCCGACCTGAAGGGCAAGCGCATCTCCGTCGGCGCGCCGCGCTCGGGCACCGAGCTCAACGCACGTGCGATCCTCAAGGCCGCCGGCATGAGCTACAGCGATTTCGCCAAGGTCGAGTACCTGCCGTTCGGCGAGTCGGTCGAACTGATGAAGAACCGCCAGCTCGACGCGACCCTGCAGTCCGCCGGCCTGGGCGTGGCCTCGCTGCGCGACCTGGCAACCTCGGTGCGCGTGGTCGTGGTGCCGATCCCGCAGGACGTGGTCCAGAAGGTCGGCGACCCGGCCTACCAGGCTGGCGTGATCCCTGCCAACACCTATGAAGGCCAGACCGCCGCCGTGCCGACCGCCTATGTGCAGAACTTCCTGGTCACCCACGAAGGCGTGCCGGCCGACACGGTCTACGCGATGACCAAGTCGATGTTCGAGAACCTCGACCAGATGACGGCAGCGCACGCAGCCGCACGCTCGATCCGCCTGCAGGCTGCCACCACCGGCATGCCGGTGCCGCTGCACCCCGGTGCCGAGCGCTTCTACAAGGAAGCGGGCGTCCTCAAGTAAGCGCTTGAATCGGTAGCACCGAAAAGAAAAGAGCGCGGGCGGAGCCTTCCGACCCGCGCCAATTCCAAATCAGGAGCAGTTTCATGTCCGAACAGTATCAGAACGTCCGAGTGCCGGACGAAGCACCGTCCGTGGGCGCGGAATTCCAGGAGCATGGCTTGCAGCGCAAGCTCGAAGGCGTCGCGCTGAAGATCTTGATCGCCATTGCGCTCGCTTTCTCCAGCTATCAGTTGATCGTCGCGGCGTTCCACCCGCTCTCCAGCCTGGTGATCCGCTCGCTGCACGTGGGCTTTCTGATCAGCCTGACCTTTCTGCTGTACCCCGCGCTAAAGCGCGGCAAGATCGACTCCATACCGTGGTATGACTGGCTGCTCGCCATCGGCGCGTTTGCGCTGGCCACTTATCACTGGATTTTCGAGGTTGACCTGATCGTGCGCGCTGGTGAACCCACCACCGCCGACATCGTGGTCGGCACCACGGTCGTCATCCTCGTATTCGAGGCTGCGCGCCGCGTGCTCGGGCCGGCGCTGCCGATCATCTGCGCAGCCTTTCTGGCATACGGCCTGTTCGGCGAGTACCTCCCGGGGACACTCGCACATCGCGGCTACGGCTACGACCAGATCATCGACCAGCTGTTTACCGGCACCGAAGGGATCTACGGCATCCCGACGATGGTGTCGGCAACCTACATCTTCCTGTTCATCCTGTTCGGTGCCTTCCTCGAGCACGCCGGGATGATCAACCTGTTCAACTCGCTGGCGCTGGGCCTGGTCGGCCATGCGAAGGGCGGCCCGGCCAAGGTGTCGGTGCTGTCGTCCGGCTTCATGGGAACGATCTCGGGTTCCGGCGTTGCCAACGTGCTGACCGTCGGCCAGTTCACGATCCCGCTGATGAAGCGCTTCGGCTACAGCCCGAAGTTCGCCGGCGCGGTCGAGGCGACCTCGTCGATGGGCGGCCAGATCATGCCGCCTGTGATGGGCGCGGTTGCGTTCATCATGGCCGAGACCCTGTCGGTGCCGTACATCGAGATCGTCAAGGCCGCGGCGATTCCAGCGATCCTGTATTACGCGACAGCGTTCTGGATGGTGCACCTTGAAGCGGGACGCGCCGGACTGTCCGGCCTGCCGAAGGACCAGTGCCCGAACCCGTGGCGAGCGCTGAAGGAAAAGTGGTACCTGATCCTGCCGCTGATCGGCCTGGTCGGCATGCTGTTCTCCGGTTTCACCCCGATGTTCGCCGGCATGACCGGTCTTGCGCTGACGGCGATCCTGATCCTCGGCGCCGCACTGGCCGCCACGATCTCGAACAAGGCCTTCCGCTATGTGTTCTGGGTGGCCGTCGGCCTGGGCGCCGCGAGCTTCAAGGAATGGGGCATCAACGGCATCATCGCAACCATCGCGGTGCTTTCGACGGCATGCCTGTTCTTCGCCGGCGGTCGCCAGACGCTGCGCGCGGTCCGCATGTCGATGGTCGACGGCGCCAAGCAGGCGCTTCCGGTCGGCGTGGCCTGCGCGCTGGTTGGCGTGATCATCGGCGTGCTCACGCTCACCGGCGCCGCATCGAGCTTCGCCGGCTTCATTCTCGAGGTGGGCCAGAACAACCTGTTCCTGTCGCTGGTGCTGACCATGCTGGTCTGTATCGTGCTGGGCATGGGCATTCCGACCATTCCGAACTACATCATCACCAGCGCGATCGCCGCGCCGGCGCTGCTGCAGCTCGGCGTGCCGCTGATCGTCTCGCACATGTTCGTGTTCTATTTCGGGATCATGGCCGACCTGACGCCGCCGGTCGCGCTGGCCGCGTTCGCGGCGTCTTCGATCGCGAAGGAATCGCCGATGAAGATCGGCCTGAAGGCGGTGCAGATCGCGATCGCCGGCTTCGTGATTCCGTACATGGCCGTGTACACGCCAGCGCTGATGCTGCAGGGTGAATGGACCGTGCTGTCGGTCGCCTACATCCTGTTCAAGGCCTTCCTCGCCGTCGGCCTGTGGGGCGCGGCGGCAGTCGGCTACCTGTGGGCGCCGCTGAACTGGGTGGAACGCACGTTCGCCGTGCTGTCCGCCTGCTTCCTGGTGGTCGCGATGCCGATCACCGATGAAATCGGCTTCGCGCTGGCCGCGGCGTTCCTCGCGTGGCACGTCTGGCAGAAGCGCCGCGCCGCAGCACTGGCCTGACGATGCTGTGTCTTGCGGCGGCGGCATGGAGTCTCGTGCTGCCGCTGCACGCCTTCACGCTGGCCTGGACCCACTCCATCGAAAAGATCCGCTGGGAAGAGGACTACCGGGTCGAGGGCGGCTTGCTGCATCTGACCGAGGCACGCATCCGCGGCACCGGGGCGGGCATGGAGGTGCCTGAAGGCGCGGTGCTGCGCAATGGCGTCTGGCATTACCGACCGGCCGTCGGTGCCGTCGAGTCGCTGCGGCTGACACGGTCTCCTTATACCGCCGATTACGAACTTTGCTGGGACGGCGCATGCCGGCCCATGCATGTGATGGCGGGACCGGTGGAAGAGACGCCGCTGGTCGAGGTCTTTTCGTGCGCGGCCAGGCGCTGATCGTCCTGCTCAATAGAAGGCCGTCTTCAGCATTGCGCATGGGCGCCCGGCGGCTTCGCATTGCCGCGCTCCGCTCCGACGGCGCGCCATCCCGTTACAATGCCAGTTCGGCCACATCCCCGGTCCGACGACCTGCCTGTCATTCCGAACGCCGTGCCGCCTCGCCGCTCTCACAAGGAGCCACGGCGTCCGGTATGGCAGGCAACTGGCAATTTCTGCACGCAACTTTCGCAGGCATCGCCGCGTGCCTCTCATTGACGAATAAAAGACCATGACTACCGAAAGCCAGCTAGGCAAGGACAACCAACTGCGCGAAGCCGCGCTCGAATATCACCGCAGCCCGACCAGGGGCAAGATCGAAGTCAACCCCACCAAGGCGCTTTCCAACCAGCGCGACCTGTCGCTCGCGTACTCCCCCGGTGTCGCCTATGCCTGCGAGGAAATCGCGAAGGACCCGGCGATGGCCGCCGAGTACACCTCGCGCGGCAACCTGGTGGCCGTCATCACCAACGGCACCGCGGTGCTGGGACTCGGCGACATCGGCCCGCTGGCCGGCAAGCCGGTGATGGAAGGCAAGGGCTGCCTGTTCAAGAAATTCGCCGGGATCGACGTATTCGACATCGAACTCGCCGAGCACGACCCGGACAAGCTGGTCGAGGCGATCGCGATGCTCGAGCCGACGGTGGGCGGCATCAATCTGGAAGACATCAAGGCGCCGGAATGCTTCTACATCGAGAAGCAGTTGCGAGAGCGCATGAACATCCCGGTCTTCCATGACGACCAGCACGGCACCGCGATCATTTCCGCCGCCGCATTGCTCAACGGTCTCAAGGTGGTCGACAAGAAGATCGAAGAGATCAAGCTGGTCGCCTCCGGCGCCGGCGCCGCGGCGATCGCCTGCCTGGACCTGATGGTCAGCCTGGGCGTGCGGCGCGAGAACATCTTCGTTGCCGATTCGCGCGGCGTGATCTGGATCGGGCGCGACGCCAAGATGGAGGAGAACAAGGCGCGCTATGCGCAGGACACGAACGCGCGCACGCTGGCCGACATCGTGGCCGGCGCCGACGTCTTCCTCGGCTGCTCGACCGCAGGCGTGCTGACCGGCGAGATGGTCAAGACCATGGCCGATCGCCCGATCATCCTCGCGCTTGCCAATCCGGAGCCGGAGATCCGCCCGGAAGTCGCGAAGGCCGCGCGTCCGGACTGCATCATTGCCACCGGCCGATCCGACTATCCGAATCAGGTCAACAACGTCCTGTGCTTCCCGTACATTTTCCGCGGAGCGCTGGACTGCGGCGCCACCAAGATCACCGACGAGATGAAGCTCGCCTGCGTGAAGGCGATTGCGGAACTGGCCGAGGCGGAGACCAACGACGCTGTCGCGCAGGCCTATGCCGGCCAGGACCTGACGTTCGGCCCCGAGTACATCATTCCCAAGCCGTTTGACCAGCGCCTGATCGAGAAAATCGCGCCGGCAGTGGCCAAGGCGGCGGCCGAATCCGGCGTGGCGACGCGGCCGATCCAGAACCTGGACGCCTATCGCCAGCAGCTCTCCCAGCTCGTCTATCACACCGGCATGATCATGAAGCCGGTGTTCTCGGCTGCGAAGTCGGCGCCCAAGCGCGTCGCCTATGCGGAAGGCGAGGAGGAGCGCGTGCTGCGCGCCGCGCAGACGGTGGTCGACGAAGGGCTGGCCAAGCCGGTGCTGATCGGCCGTCCGCATGTGATCGAGATGCGCATCCAGAAAGCGGGCCTGCGGCTGAAGCCCGGCGTGGATGTCGAACTGGTCGATCCGGATGACGACCCGCGTTACCGCGCCTACCACGAGGCCTACCACGAGCTGCGCGGACGCGACGGCATCACGCCCGACATGGCCAAGACGTCGCTGCGCCGCTCCAACACGCTGATCGGCAACATGCTGTTGCGCATGGGCGATGTCGACGCGCTGCTGTGCGGCACGGTCGGGCGCTTCGATGCCCACTTCGAGCATGTCCGTGACGTGATCGGCCTCGCGCCAGGCGCGAAGGTGTTTGCGACGATGAACGCGCTGATGCTGGAAAAGCACACGCTGTTCATCGCCGATACCTATGTGAACGACGATCCGAGCGCGGAGGAACTCGCGGCTATCGCCCAGCTTGCTGCAGCCGAGGTGTGTCGTTTCGGCCTGCAGCCGAAGATTGCGATGCTGTCGCACTCGATGTTCGGTTCCTCATCTCGGCCTTCGGCGCGCAAGATGCGCGCCGCGCGCGACCTGCTGGTCCAGGCCGCGCCCGAGCTTGAAGTCGAAGGCGAGATGCAGGGCGATGCCGCGCTGTCCGAAGACGTTCGCCGTCACTTCCTGCCCGGAACGAAGATGCATGGCAGCGCCAACCTGCTGATCATGCCGACGCTGGATGCGGCCAACATCGCGTTCAACCTGCTGAAGATCACCGGCGGCTACGGCGTGACGGTCGGACCGATCCTGCTAGGCGCGGCCAAACCGGTGCACATCCTGAACCCGGCCGCGACCTCGCGCCGCATCGTCAACATGACGGCGCTGGCGGTGGCGGACGCCGGGGCGCTCGACAAGCTCTCGCGCGAGTGAGGCCAAGGGCGGTGCCATCGCGGCACCGCCCGTTCTTCCAGTCAGTCCCGGCGCCATTGCACCCGCGGAGCGTGCCGGTCCGCGTCACGCAGCCACGCCAGGATAAAGCCCATGCCCGCCACCAGGTAGGGAAGCGCGGCCGGCACCCACATGATCAGCCCGGCCAGCTGCTGATCCTCCATTGGCGACAAGCCGCCGATGCCGCCGTCGGCGTACACGTCATAGAGCACGCGCGGCGCAAACGTGATGATCCCGCCGAGAAAACCCATATGCATCATCGTGCCCAGCGTCCACAGGGCGGCCACGCCGTAGCCGTCGCCCCCCGCGCGGCCCACCTGCCGCAGCGAGGCCCAGAACAGCAGCGCACTGCCGAAGAATGCAATGTGGCCGAGCGCATGGACGAAATCGTTGCGTACCGCCAGTTCGAATACCGTCGGCGCGTGCCAGAACCAGATCACGGTGCCGTGCACCGCAAAGGCCACGCGGGGCTTCAGGCCGATGCGCAGCAGCCGGTTCAATACGCGCGAGCGGCCGACGACGCGCAAGGCAGGAAGCGCGCGCGTGACCGGAACCGACGGCTCCGCATACACCAGCAGCGGTGCGGCGAGCGCGATCAAGACCATATGCTGCGCCATGTGAGCGGCGAAACTGTCGGCGCTCAGCGCGTCGAGCGGCCAGATGAGCGCGAGAAACAGTGACGCGAAGCCAAGCGCGGCTGCAGCCAGCGCCGGCGCCTGCACGACTCTCAGGCTGCGGCCGGTGCGGCGGTTGTGATCGCGTAAAAGTTGCACGCCGCGTGCATAAAGGAGCAGCCAGCCTGCAAGCGGAATCGTGATCCACGGGTCCAGCGTCCACCAGTGATGCGCGCCGGGTTCACCGTGCGCGTGGGCGCTAGCCGGAAAGAGGGCGGCGGCGAGCAGCGCCAGCTTCATGTTCAGATCGCGCATGTGGGCAGCATCAGTGTCGGAAACGCCACCCAGACCACGGCCACGGTGGAAAGGATGGACAGCAAGAGCGCGTTGAGCGCAACGAAGCCGCTGACTTCGATGGTGCCGGTTTCGTCTTTGCGGGATTGCCGGTATTTTTCGAGATTCACCACGCCGGTGTAGCCGAGCAGGACGACTCCGACCACGGTAGCCAGCGCGACGGCGATCTGGCCGGGATTCATGCCGAACAGCCGGGCATGCGTCCAGCCGACCATGCAAACGAGAGAGACCATCGTGTAGCAGATGAGGAAGTGTGCCGCCCAGATGATGGGTGCGGCGATCATGCTGACCAGGTGATCAAGTTTGAATAGTCGCATCCGGGCTCCTTTCACGTCTTGTCTTGCCACAAGCACAAAACGCACCAAATGAGAACCGCGGGAACCGGCGCGCATTGGCGGGCTCACAGCAGGATCGGCCATGTTGCAACAGGAGACCGCCATGCCAGCAGGAGCCAGTCCGAAGCGTGAGCGCGAGTACAAGAAGCTGGAAAAGCGCTTCAAGCAGGAGCATCGCTATCCGGGCCGCGAGGAGGAGGTGGCCTCGCGCATCGTCAACAAGCAGCGCAGCCAGTACGGCGAAACCCGCACCGAAAAGCAGAAGGACAAGCAGGGCAGATCGCCCGACCGCGGCCTGCCGATCGAAGGCTACCAGCAGATGACGATCGCACAGATCAGCAAGGAAATGGAAAAGCTGTCGGCTGCGGACATCCGCAAGTTGCGCAGCTACGAAGTCAAGCACAAGAACCGCAAGGGCATGCTGGAACGCATGGACCGCATGCTGCAGCGGCACTAAAACGCCGGCAGGAACGCTGCAACACCTCGGGACGTGCGTCCCGCGTTCGCTTGCGCGCGTACGGGTCCGGCCACCCGCCTTCTTGACCAAAGCACCGCCCGGCAAACCTTTTTGTATGGCAAACTGCCTGCTGCGCAAGAAGTTGCTATTCCGTTATTGTCTGCGCATCACTCCAGGAGCCATCTTTTGCGTTTCACCAGGAATCTCCCGTTCGAGTGGCTGGTCGGGCTGCGCTACACGCGCGCCGGACGCCGCAGCGGGCGCAACAGCTTCATCTCCTTCATCTCCCTGATTTCGATGTTCGGCATCGCCCTTGGTGTGGCCGCGCTGATCATCGTGATCTCGGTAATGAACGGTTTCCAGACCGAGGTGCGTGACCGCATGCTGTCGGTCCTCTCGCATATCGAAGTGTTCGACGCCTACGGCAGCCTGCCGGACTGGCAGGCGACCGCCGAGGAAACGCTGCGTCATCGGGAGGTGATCGGCGCCGCTCCGTACATCGCCGCCCAGGCCATGCTCACCCGCGGCGACAGCGTACGCGGCACCGTGATCCGCGGCATCCTGCCGGAGCAGGAGCCCAAGGTGTCGGACGTGGCGGATCAGGTCGTCGAAGGCAGTGTCGCGGCGCTGCAGCCAGGGGAGTTCAACGTCGTTCTGGGCAGCGAGCTGGCCCGCGGCCTCGGCGTGCACGTCGGCGACCGCGTGACGATGATCGCACCGCAAGGGCAGGTGACGCCGGCCGGCGTACTGCCGCGCCTGCGCCAGTTCACGGTCGCCGGCATCTTCCGCGCCGGCCACAACGAGTACGACGCGGGCCTGGCCTTCATCCATATCGACGACGCGGCGCGCATGTTCCAGCAGACGGGGCCGACCGGCCTGCGCCTGCGCATTGCCGACATGCATCGTGCGCCGCAGGTTGCGCTCGAGCTTTCGCGCACGCTGACCGGCAACCTGCTGATCCTCGACTGGTCGCGTCAGAATCGCACCTGGTTCGCCGCGGTGCAGGTGGAAAAGCGCATGATGTTCATCATTCTCACGCTGATCATCGCGGTGGCCGCGTTCAACCTGGTGTCCTCGCTGGTGATGACGGTCACCGACAAGCAGGCCGACATCGCAATCCTGCGCACGCTCGGCGCGGCGCCCGGTTCGATCATGAAGATTTTCATCATCCAGGGGGCGCTGGTCGGCCTGCTCGGCACCGCACTGGGCGCGAGCGCCGGCGTGCTGGTTGCGCAGAACATCGACGTGATCGTGCCTTTCATCGAGCGTGTGCTCGGCGTGCAGTTCCTCGACAAGGACATCTACCTGATCACCGAGCTGCCGTCGGACCTGCGCTGGTCCGATGTCGGAACGATCAGTGGCATCGCGGTCCTGCTCGCCTTTGCCGCGACCCTTTATCCGAGCTGGCGCGCCGCCAACGTGCGGCCGGCCGAAGCCCTGCGCTACGAGTGACAACCATGGATCAACCCGTTCTGTCCTGCCAGGCGCTGGGCAAGACCTTCACGCAAGGCAAATATTCAGTCGAGGTCCTGCGCGGCATCGACTTTTCCGTCTACCGCGGCGAGCGCGTCGCCATCGTCGGCGCCTCCGGTTCCGGCAAGTCCACGCTGCTGCATCTGCTGGGCGGGCTCGACCTGCCGACAGCCGGCACGGTCAGCCTGCTTGGCCAGGAACTGGCGCGCCTGAGCGAGAAGCAGCGCGGCGAGGTGCGCAATCGTTCGCTTGGCTTCGTCTACCAGTTCCACCATCTGCTGCCGGAATTCTCCGCGCTCGACAATGTCGCGATGCCGCTGATGATCCGGCGCATGTCGCGCAGCGCTGCGCATGACGAGGCGCGCAAGATCCTCGCCCGCGTCGGTCTGGCCGCGCGCGTCACCCATGTGCCCGGCGAACTGTCCGGCGGTGAGCGCCAGCGTGTCGCGCTGGCGCGTGCGCTGGTCACGCAGCCGGCCTGCGTGCTGGCCGACGAGCCGACCGGCAACCTGGACCGGGTCACCGCCCAGAAGACCTTCGACCTGATGCTGGAGCTGTCGCGCACGCTCGGCACCGCCTTCGTGATCGTCACCCATGACATCGAACTTGCCCGCCACTGCGACCGGGTGCTGCGCCTGACCGAAGCCGGCCTGCATCCGTATAGCGAATAGATGTGGATCGATACCCACTGCCATCTGGATGCGAGCGAGTTCGAAGGCGAATTCGCCGAAGTGGCGGCCCGGGCCGCGATCCAGGGCGTGCGGCAGATCGTGATTCCCGCCGTGGGCGTCGTCAACTTCGATGCCGTGCGGCGGCTCGCCGCGGAGAACCCCAACTGCAGCTATGCGCTGGGCATACATCCGATCTTCGTGCCGCAGGCGAACGACGATGACCTGGACCGGCTGCGCGCGGCCGTGCAGGCCGCCATGGATGATCCGCGTTTTGTCGCGGTCGGCGAAATCGGACTGGATTTCTTCATCCCAGGACTGGCACAGGGCCCAATGCGTGAAAAGCAGGAGCGCTTCTACAGCGAGCAACTGAAGATCGCGCGCGACTTCGGTCTGCCGGTGCTTCTGCATGTGCGCCGCTCGCAGGACATCATCCTCAAATACCTGCGGCGTACCGAGGTGCGCAAGGGCATCGCGCATGCGTTCAACGGCAGCTTTCAGCAGGCGGAGGAGTTCATCCGCCTTGGCTTCAAGCTGGGCTTCGGCGGCGCGATGACTTTTCCCCGTGCGCTGCAGATCCGCCGCCTGGCCGGGCAGTTGCCGCTGGACGCACTGGTGCTGGAAACTGACGCGCCCGACATCCCGCCCGCCTGGATCCATCCCGGCCGCAACAGCCCGGAACAGTTGCCGCGCATCGGCGCGGTTCTCGCCGAGTTGCGCGGCAGCGATGCCGGCCGCATCGCCGAAGCGACCACGGCCAACGCCTTGGCCGCGCTGCCGCGGATCGTCGGTTTGTAGCATGCGCGCCGCGCTTGTCGGTTTTGCCGCCGGCGCGGCGGTGCTGCAGCGGCAGGCCGAGCTTCTTCCCGTTTTCATCCTCATTGGCACATTGCTGCTCGCGCTCGCCGGCGCCTGGCTGGCACGGCGCGCCCCGGTGCAGGTTCGGGTGGTTTCGTTCGCAGCCTGCGGCATCATTGCCGGGTTTGCCTGGGCCGGCCTCTTCGCGCATGCGCACCTGGCGCGCGCGCTCGCGCCGCAGTGGGAGGGAACGGATGTCGTGCTCGTGGGCACGGTGGACAGCCTGCCATACCGCTTCGACCGCGGCATCCGCTTCAACCTGGCGGTCGAACAGGTCGATGGGCAGCCGCTGCCGGCCGGCTTTCCGGCTCGCGTCGCCCTTTCCTGGTACGCGGGCTTTCGACCGGCCGAGCGGCAGGCGGTGCCCGAGGTGCAGCCGGGCGAACGCTGGCAGCTCGTGACACGCCTGCGTCCCCCGCACGGCAACGCGAATCCGCACGGCTTCGACTACGAAGTCTGGCTGCTCGAGCAGAAGCTGCGTGCGACCGGCTATGTGCGTCCCGACCAGCGGCTGGAACAGAAGAACCTTCGCCTCGACGCTTTCGTTCCCGGCTTCAACGCAGTCGTGCAGCGCGCCCGCGCGTGGATGCGCGAGCGCATCTACCGGGCGCTGCCCGAGCACGAGTACGCCGGCGTCATCGTTGCGCTCGTGATCGGCGACCAGCGCGCGATTGCCCAGTCCGACTGGACGGTCTTCAACCGCACCGGCATCAGCCACCTCGTCTCGATCTCCGGGCTGCACATCACGATGATCTCGGCGCTGTTCGCCTCGCTCGTGCTCGCGCTGTGGCGCCGCTCGTTCTTCACCGGCGCGCAGCTGCCGTTGCTGCTTCCGGCGCGCAAGGCCGCCGCGCTGGCCGGCGCCGGCGCCGCGCTGCTCTACGTGCTGCTCGCCGGCTTCGGCATCCCCGCGCAACGCACGCTCACCATGCTGAGCGTGGTGGCGGCGGCGCTGTGGTTCGGGCGCATCACCGCCATCTCGCATGTGCTGTGCATCGCGCTTGGCGTAGTGGTGCTGCTCGATCCCTGGGCGGTGCTGCAACCCGGCTTCTGGCTGTCGTTCGGCGCGGTCGCGGCGATCCTCTACAGCACGGCCGGACGTGCGACCACCGGCGAAGCAGGGCGGGGATGGTGGCAAAGGACCTTGCACAACCTGCGCGGCGCGGCCCAGGTGCAGTACGCGGTGACGCTCGCGCTGGTGCCGCTGACGATGCTGCTGTTTGCCCAGGTGTCGCTGGTGAGTCCGCTCGCCAATGCGGTCGCGATTCCGCTGGTCAGTTTCCTGGTTACGCCGGCCGCGCTTACCGGCAGCGTCCTGCCGATGCCGGCTGCCGAATGGGTGCTGGGCGCGGCGCACTGGCTGGTACTTGGCCTTGCCCGGGTCCTGCACTGGATGAGCGCGCTGCCGCAGGCGGTCTGGACGGCGCCGGAGCCGTCCTGGTGGGTGTTCGCAATTGCCGCGCTCGGCGCGGTCTGGCTGCTGGCCCCGCGCGGCTGGCCGGTGCGCATGTTGGGCGTGGCCTGCATGGTGCCGCTGATGCTGCCTGGCGCGGCGGCGCCGCGCGCCGGGGAGATGTGGGTCACGGCCTTCGATGTCGGGCAGGGGATGGCACTGCTGGTGGAGACGCCGACGCGGCGCCTGCTGTACGACACCGGCCCCGCGTACTCGCCCGAATCCGACGGCGGCAACCGCGTGATCCTGCCCTATCTGAAAGGGCGCGGGATCCACGCGCTGGACGCGATCGTGATTTCGCACAGCGATGTCGATCATTCCGGCGGGGCGCTGTCCATCCTGGGCGAAATCGACGTCGGCTGGGTGTCATCCTCGCTCGATCCCGGCCATCGCATCGTGCAGGCGGCGCGCGAACACAGCCGCTGCGAGGCGGGCCAGGCCTGGGAATGGGACGGCGTGCAGTTCGAAATGCTGTACCCCGTCGCGGCGGTCTACGAGAGTGCCAAATGGAAGCCGAATGCGCGCAGCTGCACGCTGAAGGTCACGCTCGGACGGCATGCGATCCTGCTTCCCGGCGACATCGAGGCGGTACAGGAAGGCCATCTGCTTTCAGCCGGACCCGAACGCCTGCGCGCTCACGTGTTGCTCGCCCCGCACCACGGCAGCGGCACCTCGTCGACGCTGCCGTTCCTGCAGGCGGTGCAGCCGGAGATTGCGCTGTTCCAGGTCGGCCGTGCGAACCGTTACCAGCATCCTAAGGATGAGATCTACCGCCGCTACGGCGAGCTTGGAGCCGAACGCCTGCGCACCGACGAGACCGGCGCGGTCACGCTGCGCTTCGGCGAGGAAGTTGCGGTCAGTGCCTATAGGCAGGAGCATGCGCGGTACTGGCGGCAGCGTTGATGCGGTGAGGGGGCCGCGTCTGGAGCGAACCCTCAAGACGCAGACGGCGCGGCCTCGGTAGAATCTCGCGGCCGAATCGTCAACGAATCCCATGAAACGCATCACCATCCATTTTTCCCACGCGAACAGTTACCCGGCCGGAACCTACACGGTGTTGTTCGAGCAGATGAAGAAGCATTACGACGTGCATGCGCTCGACATGCATGCGCACAACCCCGCTTACCCCGTCACCAACGGCTGGTCCTGGCTGGAGCGTGAACTGGCCGACGAGTTGCACAAGCGCTATCGCGAGCCGGTGGTGCTGGTCGGGCACTCCCTCGGTGGCATGCTAAGCCTGATGGCGGCCAAGGCGCGGCCGGAACTGGTGCGGGCGGTGGTCCTGCTCGATTCGCCGGTAGTGGCAGGCTGGCGCGCGGCAATCTGGGGCGCGATCAAGCCGCTGAAGCTGGCCGACCGCTTTTCGCCTGCGCGCTTGTCAGAGCGACGCCGCAATGTCTGGCCCGATGCCGAGGCCGCCTGGCGTCATTTCGCGTCCAAGGATGTCTTCGCCCGCTGGGACCGGCGGGTGCTGCGTGACTATCTGAAGCACGGCCTGGTGCCGCATCCCGAAGGCGTGACGCTGCGCTTTTCGCGCGAAACGGAAACCGCGATCTATCGCAGCCTGCCGCACCATCTCGGCAAGCTGGCCTCGCGCTCCTATCCTGTTCCGGTCGGTTTCATCGGCGGGCACGATTCCGTCGAGTGCCGACAGGCCGGGCTTGCCGCCACACGCCGGCTGGTCGGACGTCATTTCATGCAGGTGCCGGGCGGTCACCTGTTCCCGATGGAAGCCCCGGCCGAAACCGCCAAGGCCGTCCACAAGATGATCCATTCCCTGCTGAACAAGCCATGAACAACATCCTACGCAGCAGCGCGGCAGGCCTTCTTGCCGCGATCACGCTCCCGGTCGCGGCGGGAACACTGGTCGACGACTATCGCCAGGTCTACGCCCACGGTACGGCCAGCCACCAGGTCGACATCGACAACGACTCGCTGCTGCTCACGCAGCGCGACGGCTTTTACACCAGCGGCGTGCGCTACGCATACAGGCGCAGCACGGCGAGCGCAAGCGAGGTGCGGGTGGCCGGCTGGCGGCTCGGACAGGAGCTGTACACGCCATCCAATATCAATTTGCCGCCGGCCTTGGTCGGCCCGCCGGACCGGCCGTACGCCGGCTGGTTGTACGGCGGGGTTTTCCACGAGGTGTATCGCGCCGATGGCACGCATGTCCGCTACGGGCTTGACCTCGGCTGCCTGGGGCCCTGCGCGGGCGGCGAATGGACGCAGACCCGTCTGCACCGCCTGCTGGACCAGCCCGAGCCGCGCGGTTGGGCGCGTCAAGTGCGCAACGAGGCCGGCGTGCAGCTGTATGCGGAAACCGCGCCGGTGCGCTGGCAGCTCGGCAGGCAGCTTGATGCGACCCCGGTGCTGCGCGGGCGGCTCGGCAACATCTTCACCGACGCCGGCGCCGGCATCACGGTGCGCGCAGGCCGCCTTGACGCCTTGCCTGGACAGCGCACGCTGCACGCATTCCTGCGCGCCGATGCGAACCTGGTGGTCTACAACGCGACCATGCAGGGAGGCTTGTTTTCCCGCAATGACCCGCATACGGTCGACCCGAAAAGGGTCTATGGTGAAGTCGAGCTGGGCGCCGCCTGGAGGGACGGGCCGTTCGGCCTGCGCGTCGGCGTTGTGCATCGGACCAACGAGGTGCACGGGCTGCCGAATTCGGTCGGTGCCCAGAATTACCTTCGCCTGCAGTTGCTGTATGCACCCTGATGTCCGTGCTGCCGCAGCTCCACCGCATCGGTTTTTCGTTGCGAAATGCGCAAATGCAAGCACGCCTGGCGGAAAGCCGGGCGACCGGATTACGTTATAATTCGAATTTCCCGCAAGTGCCGTCCGGCACACCTCTGCAATGACCAAGTTTGTATTCGTCACTGGCGGCGTCGTGTCTTCCCTCGGAAAGGGAATCGCCGCCGCCTCCCTCGCTGCGATCCTCGAATCCCGCGGCCTCAAAGTCACCCTCATCAAGCTCGATCCGTACATCAACGTCGATCCCGGCACGATGAGCCCGTTCCAGCACGGCGAAGTGTTCGTCACCGACGATGGCGCCGAGACCGACCTGGATCTCGGCCACTACGAGCGCTTCATCACCGCCAAGATGAAGAAGCTCAACAACTTCACTACCGGCCAGATCTACGAATCGGTGATCCGCAAGGAACGGCGTGGCGAGTATCTGGGCAAGACGGTGCAGGTGATTCCGCACATCACGAACGAGATCCAGGATTTCATCCATCGCGGCGCCGAAGGCTTCGATGTCGCGCTGGTCGAAATCGGCGGCACGGTCGGCGACATCGAATCGCTGCCGTTCCTGGAAGCGGCACGTCAGCTGAGCCTGCGCGCCGGACGCCAAGAAACCGCCTTCGTGCACCTGACGTTGGTTCCATACATTGCTTCCGCGGGCGAGCTCAAGACCAAGCCGACGCAGCACAGCGTGCAGAAGCTGCGCGAAATCGGCATTTCGCCGGACGCGCTGCTGTGCCGCGCCGACCGCCGAATTCCCGACGACGAGCGCGCGAAGATCTCGCTGTTCTCCAACGTGCGCGAGGACGCCGTCATTTCCGTCTGGGACGCGGACACCATCTACAAGATTCCGCAGATGCTGCACGACCAGGGCCTGGATCGCATCGTGTGCGAGAAGCTCGGCATCGACGCGCCGCCGGCCGACCTGTCGGTCTGGAACAAGCTCGTCTACGCGCTCGAGCATCCGAAGCAGGATGTCACGATCGGCATGGTCGGCAAGTATGTGGACCTGACCGAATCGTACAAGTCGCTGACCGAGGCGCTGCGTCACGCCGGCATCCATACCGAAAGCCGCGTCAACATCGAGTACATCGATTCCGAGGAGATCGAGGTGCGCGGCACCAGCATGCTCGAGAAGTACGATGCGATTCTCGTGCCGGGCGGCTTCGGCAAGCGCGGCGTGGAGGGCAAGATCGCCGCGGCGAAGTATGCGCGCGAGCAAAAGGTGCCGTACCTGGGTATCTGCCTCGGCATGCAGGTCGCGCTGATCGAGTACGCGCGCAACAAGGCGGGCCTGAAGAACGCGAACTCCACCGAGTTCGAACCCGATACCGAACATCCGGTCGTCGCGCTGATCACCGAATGGCAGAACCACGACGGAAAGGTCGAGCGTCGCAACGCCAGTTCCGATCTCGGCGGCACGATGCGCCTCGGCGCGCAGACCTGCGCGGTAAAACCCGGCACCATTGCGGCGGAAATCTACGGTGACAAGGTGACCGAGCGTCACCGTCACCGTTATGAAGCGAACAACCACTATCTGCCGCGCGTGGAAGAAGCCGGCTTGATTGTGTCGGCACGTACCCCGACCGAAGGCTTGTGCGAAATCATGGAGCTGGCGCGCACCGGCGACGATGCTCACCCCTGGTACGTCGGCGTGCAGTATCACCCGGAGTTCAAGTCCACTCCGCGTGACGGTCACCCGCTGTTCATCTCATTCATCAAGGCGGCGCTGGTTCACAAGCAGGCCGCCTCACCCAGAAGGATCGCTGCGTGAAGCTTTGCGGATTCGAGGCTGGTCTCGACCAGCCCTTTTTTCTTATCGCCGGTCCCTGCGTGATCGAGTCGCAGCAAATGGCGCTCGACACCGCCGGCACCCTGAAGGAACTGACTGCCGGGCTCGGCATCCCGTTCATCTACAAATCTTCGTTCGACAAGGCGAAC
Organism: Noviherbaspirillum sp.; assembly: GCA_035540575.1. GTDB lineage: Bacteria > Pseudomonadota > Gammaproteobacteria > Burkholderiales > Burkholderiaceae_D > Noviherbaspirillum. The sequence goes on along the minus strand of DATLGF010000463.1, from coordinate 2,401 downwards.
CGCTCGTCCGGTTCGTCGTTCCGCGGTCTGGGCATGGAAAAGGGCCTGGGGATATTGGCCGAAGTGAAGCGCCAGATCGGCGTGCCGGTGCTGACCGACGTGCACGAGATCGACGAAGTCGAGCCGGTGTCCGAGGTCGTCGACGTGCTGCAGACGCCGGCCTTCCTGTGCCGCCAGACCGATTTCATCCGCGCCTGCGCGCAGTCCGGCAAGCCGGTCAATATCAAGAAGGGCCAGTTCCTCGCGCCAGGCGACATGAAGAACGTGATCGACAAGGCGCGCGAGGCTGCGCGTGAAGCCGGCCTGAACGCCGACAACTTCATGGCCTGCGAGCGCGGCGTCTCGTTCGGCTACAACAACCTGGTTTCCGACATGCGTTCGCTGGCAATCATGCGCGAGACCGGCTGCCCGGTCGTGTTCGACGCCACCCACTCCGTGCAGCTGCCGGGCGGCCAGGGCACCTCATCCGGCGGTCAGCGCGAGTTCGTGCCTGTGCTGGCGCGCGCGGCTGTCGCAGTGGGCATCGCCGGCCTGTTCATGGAAACCCATCCGAATCCGGCCGAGGCGAAATCCGACGGCCCGAACGCGGTACCGCTCAAGCGCATGAAGGCGCTGCTGGCGACGCTGGTCGAACTCGACCGCGTGGTCAAGAAGAACGGTTTCGCCGAAAACGACTTTGCGTGATTCCGGCTGCAGTGCCGGCGTGGCGTCGGCGGCTGCGCGCCATCGAATTTACTTTGATCTGGGAGAAGAAGAATGAGTGCCATCGTAGACATCATCGGCCGTGAAGTGATCGACTCTCGCGGCAACCCGACCGTGGAATGCGACGTGCTGCTGGAATCCGGCGTGATGGGCCGCGCGGCGGTGCCGTCGGGCGCCTCCACCGGCTCGCGCGAAGCGATCGAGCTGCGCGACGGCGACAAGAGCCGCTACATGGGCAAGGGCGTGCTGAAGGCCTGCGAGAACATCAATACCGAAATTTCGGAAGCCATCATGGGCCTGGATGCGAATGAGCAGGCCTTCCTGGACCGCACGCTGCTCGACCTCGATGGCACCGACAACAAGTCGCGTCTGGGCGCCAACGCGATGCTGGCCGTTTCGATGGCAGTGGCCAAGGCGGCCGCCGAGGAATCCGGTCTGCCGCTGTACCGCTATTTCGGCGGTTCCGCAGCGATGCAGATGCCGGTTCCGATGATGAACGTGATCAATGGCGGCGCACACGCCGACAATAATCTGGACCTCCAGGAATTCATGATCATCCCGGTCGGCGCGCCGTCTTTCCGCGAAGCGATCCGCTACGGCGCCGAAGTCTTCCACACGCTGAAGAAGATCCTGCACGACAAGGGGCTGACCACCGCGGTCGGCGATGAAGGCGGTTTCGCCCCGTCGGTCGCCAACCATGAGGAAGCGATCAAGCTGATCCTGCAGGCGATCGAGCAGGCCGGCTACGAGCCGGGGACTCAGATCGCGCTGGGCCTGGACTGCGCCGCCTCCGAGTTCTACAAGGATGGCAAGTACAACCTGGAAGGCGAGGGCCTGCAACTGTCGTCGGCGGACTTCACCAACCTGCTGGCCACCTGGTGCGACAAGTACCCGATCATCTCGATCGAAGACGGCATGGCCGAGAACGACTGGGACGGCTGGGCCACGCTGACCAATGCGCTGGGCAAGAAGGTGCAGCTGGTCGGCGACGACCTGTTCGTCACCAACACCAAGATCCTGCGCGAGGGCATCCAGAAGAACATTGCGAATTCGATCCTGATCAAGATCAACCAGATCGGCACGCTGACCGAAACGTTCGCCGCGATCGAGATGGCCAAGCGCGCTGGTTACACGGCGGTCATCTCGCATCGCTCCGGCGAGACCGAGGATTCGACGATTGCCGACATCGCGGTCGGCACCAACGCGCTGCAGATCAAGACCGGCTCGATGTCGCGCTCGGACCGCATGGCGAAGTACAACCAGCTGCTGCGCATCGAGGAAGACCTCGGCGACATCGCCAGCTACCCGGGCCGCAACGCCTTCTACAATCTGCGCTGATTGCAACACGCATGCATGCAGCACGGCCGGCACTGTCCGGCCGTTTTTGCGTCGCGTAGAATGCCACGATGCGCCTGATCACCCTGAGTCTTGCTGCCCTGCTGATCCTGATCCAGTACCCGTTGTGGCTGGGGAAGGGCGGCTGGCTGCGCGTGTGGGACCTGGATGGACAGGTGACGGCGGCGCAGCGCAAGAACGATGAACTGCGCGCGCGCAACGCGATGCTGGAATCGGAAGTGCGCGACCTGCGCGAAGGAACGGCCGCAGTCGAGGAGCGCGCCCGTTACGAGCTCGGAATGATCAAGCAGGGCGAGATCTTTATCCAGATCCTGGAACCGAATTCCCGCGTGCCGGACGTGGC
>DATLGF010000462.1:0-11357 GCA_035540575.1 Noviherbaspirillum sp. | reverse complement strand
CGCTGTTCGGCAAGCGCGACAAGCTGCGCCGCCTATTGCGCGCGGCCGGCGTGCCGCGCGGGCAGGTCCTGTGCATCGGGGACGAGGTGCGCGATCTGGAAGCAGCGCACCAGGAGAACCTGGATTTCGGTGCAGTGGCGTGGGGTTATACACGGCCCGATGCGCTGGCCGCGCATGGGCCGGCCTTTCTGTTCAGCCAGCCGATGGAAATCTGCGCTGCGCTTGCCGATCCGAAATAGCATCAGCGCAGTTTGGCGGCATAAGCGTCGCGCACGTGGCGCACGATGAAGGTGCTCAGGCCCCGTCCTGCCTCGGCCAGCTGCTTCATCCGCTCGATCTTGTCCTGACCGGCGCTCTCGTAGTTGTACAGATAGATCCCGCCGTCCTCGAACTCGACGACGATCGTGCGCTGCCCGACCTCGTAGGCAACGACGCCGGACTTGCGACTCAGATTCTTGTAGCGCTTCATCCCGCACCTCGCGCGGAAATTCGCGGGCAATCCGGCAGACGCCGCCTCAGCTGCCCCGATAGGTGGAGTACGCCCACGGCGACACCACCAGCGGCACATGGTAGTTCTGGGACGCATCGGCAATGCCGAAGGCAATGATCACGCGGTCGAGAAAGCGCGGCTCGGGCAGCTGCAGCCCTTGCGCAGCGAAATAGTCGCCGACGGCGAACACGAGTTCGTACTGGCCAGCCTGCATCTCCTCGCCGGACAGCAAAGGCGCGTCGCAGCGTCCGTCGCTGTTGGTAACTGCCTCGCGCAGGAAGCTGCGGCCCTGCCCTTCGACGCGGTAGAGCTCGAGCGCGACGCCGGCGCCCGGCCTGCCTTGCGTGACATCAAGCACATGGGTGCTCAGTTTTCCCATCGGGTTCTCCTTGTCAAAAATTCCTCTCATCATATCGGGGAGAAAGGTGGCAGGTATGCGAGGTCGCATATAGCCGGCATTGCGCGGTGTGAATACCTCTCATCACGTTTCCGATATGGCGAGGGCGCGCACCGGTGCTAGAGTGACCACGCTGGACGGCGGCCGCAGGGCCGCGCGCGCCCTTGCCCATCATGGAGACAGCATGCCAGAACCGATTCGCTACTACTACCGCGGACAAGTCCATACCGTGGCCGATGCCCCTGCGACCCGCACGATCCTGCAGCAGGTACGCGAGCAGCATCATTGCACCGGCACCAAGGAAGGCTGTGCGGAAGGCGACTGCGGGGCCTGCACGGTGGTCATCGGCGAGCTCAAGGGCGACCAGGTCGAGCTCAAGGCCGTCAACGCCTGCATCCAGTTCCTGCCCACGCTGGACGGCAAGGCGCTGTTCACCGTCGAGGACCTGAAGCAGGCCAAGGACACCCTGCACCCGGTGCAGCAGGCGATGGTCGAATGTCACGGTTCGCAGTGCGGCTTCTGCACGCCCGGCTTCGTGATGTCGCTGTGGGGGCTGTACCTGAAGCAGGAAGGCAAGGCTGCCGCGCCGACACGCAAGGAGGTCGACGACACGCTCTCCGGCAACCTGTGCCGCTGCACCGGGTACCGCCCTATCATCCAGGCCGCGCAACGCATGCTCGAGCTTCCGCCGGTCTCGTTCGACCGCGAGGCGCTGGCCGGCGCGCTGCGGGCGATCCAGCGCGACCACGCGCTCGACTATGAGGCCGATGGCCAGCGCTTCCACACGCCGCGCACGCTGGACGAACTGTGCGCGCTGCGCGCCGAGAAACCCGATGCGCTGATCCTGTCCGGCTCCACCGACGTCGGACTGTGGGTGACGAAGCAGATGCGTGAACTGGGAGACCTGATCTACATCAACCAGGTCGCCGAGCTGCAGTACGTCGCCGAGCGCGGCGGCAAGCTGGAGATCGGCGCGGCAGTCACCCTCAACGACGCGTACGCCGCGCTGGCGAAAGCCTATCCTGAACTGAGCGAACTCTGGCAGCGCTTTGCATCGCTGCCGATCCGCAATGCCGGCACCCTGGTCGGCAACGTCGCCAACGGTTCCCCGATCGGCGACTCGGCGCCGTGGCTGATCGCGGTCGGCAGCGAGATCGTGCTGCGCAGCAAGGATGGCCGGCGCGTGATGCCGCTGGAAGACTTCTATCTCGATTACCGCAAGTTCGACCTGCGGCCGGGTGAATTCGTCGAGGCGCTGCGCGTGCCCCTGCCCGAACCCGCGCTGCGTTTTCGCACCTACAAGCTGGCCAAGCGCTTCGACCAGGACATCTCGGCGGTGTGCGCCGCGTTCGCGATCCGCCTCGAAGGCAGCAAGGTGGAGAGCGCGCGCATCGCCTTCGGCGGCATGGCGGCCACCTCGCGCCGCGCACGCCAGGCCGAGGCCGCTCTGGCCGGGCGCGAATGGAACGAGACGACGCTGGAAGCCGCGGTCGAAGCCCTCGCCCGCGACTACAGCCCGCTGACCGACATGCGCGCGTCGGCCGAATACCGGATGAAGAGCGCGCAGAACCTGTTGCGCCGCTTCTGGCTGGAGACGCGCCCCGACGCCCCGCTGCCGGCGCACGCGGTCAATGCATTTGCCTGCGCCTTTGCCTGCGAATGAGGACACGACGATGAACACGCAGACCGAATCCTTCCTGAAGCAGCTCGCCGACTGGGCCGAGGTCGGCAAGTCGCGCCCGCATGAATCCGCTGCCCTGCATGTGCTCGGTGAAGCCACCTATACCGACGACATCCCGGAGCTGCAAGGCACGCTGCATGCGGCGCTCGGCTTGTCGCAAAAGGCGCACGCGAAGATCCGGGCCATCGATCTGGAGGCGGTCAAGGCCGCGCCGGGCGTGGTCGCGGTCTACACCGCGGCCGACATTCCCGGTACCAACGACTGCGGACCGATCATCCATGACGATCCCATCCTGGCCGACGGCCTCGTGCAGTACGTGGGCCAGCCGGTGTTCCTGGTCGTGGCCGACACGCATGACAATGCGCGCCGCGCTGCGCGGCTGGGTCGCATCGACTACGAGGAGCTGCCGGCCATCCTGACGCCGCAGCAGGCGAAGCAGGCGCAATCCTTCGTGCTGCCGCCGATGCGGCTGGCGCGCGGCGACTTCCGCCGTGCGTTCGAAGCGGCGCCGCACCGCTTCAGCGGCGAGCTGTACGTCGGCGGGCAGGAACAGTTCTATCTGGAAGGCCAGATTTCCTATGCGGTGCCGAAGGAGGACCGCGGCATGCATGTCTGGTGCTCGACGCAGCACCCGTCCGAGATGCAGCATGTGATCGCACACGCGCTCGGCCTGCATTCGCACCATGTGGTGGTCGAGTGCCGGCGCATGGGCGGCGGCTTCGGCGGCAAGGAATCGCAGTCCGCGCTGTGGGCGGCGGCCGCATCGATCGCGGCGGCCAGGCTGAATCGCCCGGTGAAGCTGCGCGCCGACCGCGACGACGACATGATGGTCACCGGCAAGCGCCACGACTTCCACTACGAATACGAAATCGGCTACGACGACGACGGCCGCATCCTGGCCGCACGCGTGGAGATGGTCTCGCGCGCCGGCTACTCTGCCGACCTGTCCGGTCCGGTTGCGACCCGCGCGGTCTGCCATTTCGACAACGCCTACTACCTGTCGGACGTCGAGATCCTCGCGATGTGCGGCAAGACGCACACGCAGTCCAACACCGCGTTCCGCGGCTTCGGCGGTCCGCAGGGCGCAATTGCGATCGAATACATCATCGACAACATCGCGCGCAACCTGGGCAAGGATCCGCTGGATGTGCGCCGGCTCAACTTCTACGGCCGAAACGACGCCGAAGGGCGCAATGTCACCCAGTACGGCCAGAAGGTCGTCGACAACGTGATCCATGAGCTGGTGGACCAGCTCGCCGCGGAAAGCGACTATCGCAAGCGGCGCGAGGCGGTGCGCGCGTTCAACGCCGCCAGCCCGGTGCTGAAGAAGGGCATCGCGATCACGCCGGTGAAGTTCGGCATCGCGTTCAACCTGACCCACCTGAACCAGGCCGGCGCGCTGGTCCATGTGTATGTCGACGGTTCGGTGCTGGTGAACCACGGCGGCACCGAGATGGGCCAGGGCGTCAACACCAAGGTCGCGCAGGTCGTCGCGCATGAACTCGGGCTTGACCTCGGCCATGTTCGGGTGACGGCCACCGACACCAGCAAGGTCGCCAACACCTCGGCCACCGCCGCTTCCACCGGCGCCGACCTGAACGGGATGGCGGCGCGCAACGCCGCACGCCAGATCCGCGACCGCCTCACCGCATTCTGCGCGGAACTGTTCAACGCCGATCCGGCGACCATCCGCTTCGCCGACAACCATGTCTGGATCGGCGATGCGGCCGAGCCCTTCCCGATGATCGTGCGCCGTGCGTACAACGCGCGCATCCAGCTCTGGTCCGACGGCTACTATGCGACGCCCGGCTTGCACTGGGACGCGGCGACGATGACCGGCAATCCGTTCTTCTATTTCGCCTATGGCGCGGCGGTCTCGGAGGTGGTGGTCGACACACTGACCGGCGAATGGAAGCTGCTGCGCGCCGACGCGCTGTACGACGCGGGCAAGTCGCTGAACCCGGCCATCGACATCGGCCAGGTCGAGGGCGCGTTCATCCAGGGCATGGGCTGGCTGACCACCGAGGAATTGTGGTGGAACCCGGCCGGCAAGCTGATGACGCATGCGCCGTCCACCTACAAGATTCCGGCGATCTCGGACTGCCCGGACCAGTTCTACGTGAAGCTGTTCGAGAACAGCAATGCGTCCGACAGCATTCACCGCTCCAAGGCCGTCGGCGAACCGCCGCTGCTGCTGCCGTTCTCGGTATTCTTCGCGATCCGCGACGCGGTCGCGAGCGTGGCGCACTACACCGTAAATCCGCCGCTGAACGCGCCGGCGACCAGCGAGGAAATCCTGAAGGCGGTGGAGGTAGTGAAGGCGGTACGCAAGGCGGCCTGAGGCCCACGCTGCCGGAGAAAGACATGTCGTCCCGAGCACAGCGAGGGACCTCATCCGCACGCCAAGAGACGAAACACCACGATGACCACCTGGCTCAACGCAATCCCCACGCTCGCCGCGCCAACCGTGCTGGTCACGGTCGCCTCGGCACAGGGATCGACGCCGCGCGAAGCCGGCGCGAAGATGCTGGTCAGCGCGGACCTGCAGTTCGACACGATAGGCGGCGGCCACCTGGAGCTGCGCGCGTGCGAGATCGCGCGCGCGATGTTGCAGAATGGGCAGCGCCGGCACCTGGAGCGCTTCGCGCTCGGACCCGGCCTCGGCCAGTGCTGCGGCGGCGCGGTCCAGCTGCTGTTCGAGCGCATCGATGAAATACACGACCTGCACCGGCTGGCCGAACGGCTCGCGGCGCGGCGCGACGTCTGGCGCGCGGTCCCGCTGGACGCTGATGACGATGCGCTGCTGCTCGACCGTGAGGGCCGCATGATCGGGGCAAAAACGGACCGGGCTCCCGGCTTCGACCCCGACTTGCCCTGCCGCCTGCTGAAGGATGCGAATGGCAAGACCTGGCTGATCGATCCTTGCCGCGCCACCCGCAACCACCTCGTGCTGTTCGGCGCCGGGCATGTCGGCGCCGCACTGGTGCGCGCGCTCGCGGAGCTGCCCTGCCATGTCACCTGGGTGGACGAGCGCGAGGAACTGTTTCCCGCTGAGGTGCCGGCGAACGTGCAAATCGAATGCACCGATACGCCGCAGTCCGTGGCCGAGCAGGCCGCGCCGGGCACCAGCTTCCTGGTGATGACCCACAGTCATGCTCTGGACCAGGCGCTTGCCGAGACCATCCTGCGCCGCCGTGAAGCCGGCTGGTTCGGCCTGATCGGCTCCGACACCAAGCGCGCGCAGTTCGAGCGCCGGCTGCGCGAGCACGGCATCGGCGAGGAACGGATCCGGACGATGGTGTGCCCGATCGGCATTCCGGGCATTGCCGGCAAGGCGCCGGCGGTCGTTGCGGCATCCGTCTGCGCGCAACTGCTCCAGGTCTGGGAAGCGGCGAACAGCAAAGACGCCGATAATGCGGCGCTCGCAAAAACGGAAAGCGAATCTCAATGAACCAAGACATCCAGGCCTACCGGGCCAGCCTGCTGCATTTTTCCGCCGATCCGGCCTTCGACGACAACGCCCATGCCTGGCATGAGGATGGCCTGCTCGTCGTCGCCGACGGCCGCGTGCAGGCCGCAGGCGACCATGCGACACTCGCCGCGACGCTGCCCGAAGGCACGCCGGTGCACGACTTGCGCGGCAAGCTGATCGTGCCCGGCTTCATCGACACCCACATCCACTATCCGCAGACCGACATGATCGCCTCGCCGGCGCCCGGACTGCTGCCATGGCTGGAGACCTATACCTTCCCGCATGAGCGCCGCTTCCAGGACCCGGAATACGCGGGCGAGGTCGCGCGCTTCTTCCTCGACGAACTCCTGCGCTGCGGCACCACCACCGCGATGGTCTACTGCACGGTGCACAAGGAGTCGGTCGATGCCTTCTTCACCGAAAGCGAGAAGCGCAACCTGCGCATGGTGGCCGGGAAAATCCTGATGGACCGCAACTGCCCGGACTTCCTGTGCGACACCGCCGAGGGTGGCGTGCGCGACAGCGCGGAACTGATCGGCCGCTGGCACAACAAGGGACGCCAGCTGTATGCGATCACGCCGCGCTTCGCGCCGACCTCCACCGAAGCGCAGCTGCGGCTGGCCGGCGAACTCGCGCGCGCGTATCCCGATACCTTCCTGCAGACGCACGTGGCGGAAAACACCGACGAGGTGGCATGGGTGAAATCGCTGTTCCCGGATTCGCGCAGCTATCTTGACGTGTACGACAGCTACGGCATGATGCGTCCGCGCGCGATGTTCGCGCACTGCATCTGGCTGGACGACCACGACCGCGCGCGCATGCGCGAGACGCAGTCGGCCGCCTCGATCTGCCCGACCTCCAACCTCTTCCTCGGCAGCGGCCTGTTCGATTTCAAGCGCGCCGACGAGGCACAGGTGCCGATCTCGCTCGCCACCGACGTCGGCGGCGGCACATCATTTTCGATGCTGCAGACGATGAACGCGGTCTACAAGGTCGCGCGCATGGGCGGCAGCTATCTGCCGGCGCTGCGCATGTTCTATCTCGCCACGCTGGGCGGCGCGCGCGCGATGCAATTGGAAGGCACGATCGGCAGCTTCGCCGCCGGCTGCGAAGCCGATTTCGTCGTGCTCGACCCGCAGTCCACGCCGCTCCTGGCGCGCCGTACCGCCCATGCCGACAGCCTGGAGGAGCTGCTGTTTGCGCTGGCCCTGCTCGGCGACGACCGCGCCGTGGCCGCGACCTACAGCGCGGGCCGGTGCGTGCATCGGCGCTGACGCCGGCTATGCGGGCTTGAACACCATCAGGTAGAACACGCCCAGAAACGCCAGGAAGGCCGGCCAGCCGAGCGCGAACCATAACCTGAACAGCCGCCAGTACTGCGCATCGAGCGGGCGCCCGGCCTCGGCCGCGGCGGCGGCGCTCTGCCTCATGCGGATCTGCAGCCACACCACCGGCAGCCAGCACAGCACGGCGATCCCGTACAGGATCAGCGACCACGCGATCCATCGGCTGCTCATCGGCATGCCGGCAAGCATCATCAGGTAGAAGCCGGTGAGCGGCTGCAGGATGATGGTGGGCGTGGTGAACAGCCAGTCGGCAAGCACCACATGGCGTGCCGTCACGGCCACCGCGCGCGCGTCGCGCGTCATCGTCGCCGCCAGCATGTAGAAGGCCGAACCGATGCCGGTGCCGAACAGGATCGTCGACGACAGGATGTGCAGCCACTTGACGGTCAGGTATTCCATGACTTTTCGAACTCATACATGATCCAGATCGCCGCCATCAGCGGCAGGTTCTTCAGGATCGGTCCGTACGGGTGCAGCCAGAATTCAGGCAGCCGCAGCGTGATGATCACCGTGTACCCCGCAATCAGCGCCAGCTGCAGCAGCCACAGCCACGGGCGCCGGCGCAGCACGAGGACCGCGATGCCGATCGCCAGATCCAGCAATGCCGCGCCGTACAGCAGCACGGTGGCGAGCAGGCCGGTCGCGCCCACCCGCGCCAGCAGCGCGTAACTGTCGGCAACCGGATACAGTCCGAGCGAAACGATGCCGGTCACGATCCAGACCAGCGCGATCGATACGCGCAGCAGCGGCAGCAGCCAGTCCAGCTTCGCCCGCATCGCCAGCAGCGGCGCGGCATCGCCGACGAATGCCGCCGGGGCACGCGGCGCACGGCCGAGCAGGCGGGACAGCCGCGCCACGTCCTCGGCGCTGCCGCGGTTGCCGCGCTCGAGCATTTGCAGCGTCTCGCTGTCCACCAGCGCGCCCGGCAGGAAGCGTGCGGCGCCCGCTGTCAGGCGCATCGCCGCCATCGGCACCGGTACGTACCATCCCCGGCCCATGCCCAGCGCCTTGCGCAGCAGCGCCAGATAGTCGCGCAGCGCCAGCGGCTGCGCTCCGATCACGGCGAGGCGCCGGCTTCCGGACGGCGCCTGCCGCAGCAAGGCCAGCACCGCGGCGCACAGGTCGTCGATGTGGACAGGCTGCACCGCTTGCCCGCCCTTGCCCGGCAACGGGATCAGCGGCAGCGCGGCGAGCATCGCGAACAGGCGCGCGCTCGCCCCGTCGTTGCCGTACACCAACGAAGGCTGCAGGATCACGGAGGCCACCGGAAGGGTTGCGAGAAAATCATCCGCGCGCTTCTTGCTCAGGTGGTAGCGGCTCTGCGCGTTGGCGTCCGCGCCGAGTGCCGAGATCTGCACGACCAGCCGCACTCCCGCTCGCGCGGCGGCCGCAAACAGCGCACAGGGCGCACGCACATGCAGCGCGTCGAAGGTCTGGCCGCCCTCCTCGCGCAGGATGCCCACCGCGTTGATCACCGCATCCATGCCGGCGACATGGCCGCGCCAGGCGCCCTCGTCGTGGTCGCGCATGAAGTCCGCGGCAACGGCCTGCACGCCGGGAAGGTTTATCGCGCCCGGGTCGCGCACCGCGCAGCGCACCTCGTGACCGGCATCGAGCAGCGCGCGCAGCAAGTGGCGGCCGATGAAGCCGGTCGCGCCGGTGAGCAGGACTTTCATTGATCTTCGCGTTGTTGAAAGCGGGAACTGCCGCCGGGACGAGGCTTTCGAACCCGTGCTGCGACACGCGGTCGGTCTCCCTGCTTTGTGACTGTTGCACGGGGGGAGGAGTTCAAGCGCCGGTCCCGCCGGACCCGTGCTCCGGGAATTTTCGAGGAGGAAACATGACCAGCTGGGGAGAAGCGTTGCGGCGCGGCGCGCTGTCCGGAAGCATCGCGAGCCTGACTTCGACCGCCGCGCTGGCGGCTTGCGGCGAATGCGAGGATGGATCGCCGCATGCCCCCACGAACGCAATCAGCCACTGGCTGTGGGGCGATCGTGCCGCGCGCGAGGATGAGCCGAGCCTGCGCTACACCGGGGTCGGCTATGCGATACACCATGCCTCGGCCACGTTTTGGGCCGTGCTCTACGAGAAATGGTTCGGCCGCTCGGTCGAGCGCCGCGAGCTGCGCACCTCGGTTGCCGGGGCGGCTGTGGTGTCCGGCCTGGCCTGCCTGGTCGATTACACGATCACGCCGCCGCGCCTGCGCCCCGGCTACGAGAAACGGCTGTCCGCGGCCTCGCTGTGCCTGGTCTACGCATCCTTCGGCGCCGGCCTGCTGCTGCGCAGCCTCGCGACCCCGAAACCGCGCTCCGGCGCACCGGCGCGCGCATCGCCTCCTTCGGCCAGAGTTGATACCATGGCGATCTGAACTGAGCGCACCATTCCATGAAAATCCTGCTCGTCGAAGACGACGCCATGATCGGCGAGAACATCCAGATCGCGCTGGAGGAAGAAGGCATCGCGGTCGACTGGATGCGCGACGGCGTGGCCGCGGAGGCGGCGCTGGCCACCCAGGCCTACGACGCGCTGGTGCTGGACCTCGGTCTGCCCGGCAAGGACGGTCTGGAAGTGCTGCGCACGCTGCGCGGACGCGGCAAGGGCCTGCCGGTGCTGATCGTCAGCGCGCGCGACGCACTCGCGGACCGCGTGCTCGGACTGAAGGACGGCGCCGACGACTACCTGGTCAAACCTTTTGATCTGGAGGAACTGATCGCCCGCCTGCATGCGCTGGTACGGCGCGCACGCGGCGCGGTCGAGCCGATCTACCGGCGCGGCGATGTCGCCGTCAACACCGCCACGCGCCAGGTGCAGCGCGACGACCAGCAGGTGATCCTGTCTGCACGCGAATGGGCGATCCTCGACGCGCTGCTGGCGCGCCCGGGCGCGATTCTCTCGCGCAGCCAGCTGGAAGAGCGCCTGTACGGCTGGTCCGGCGAAGTGGAAAGCAATGCGGTGGAAGTGCACATCCACGGGCTGCGCAAGAAGCTTGGCCAGCAGTTCATCGTCAATGTGCGCGGGGTCGGCTACATGGTCGAGAAGACCTGAGGCCGGCAAGGCGGCAACCATGAACACCTCACGCTTTCGCGCCCGTGCCGGCGCCACCATGCGCAACATGATGCGCTCGCTGCGCATCCGCCTGCTGCTGCTGCTCGGCGTGGCCATCGGCGCGGCCGCATTCCTGCAGTTCACCGCCTCGTTCCGCGCGGCGATGCAGGAGGCGAACAACCTGTTCGACTATCACATGCAGCAGATGGCGTTCGCGCTGCAGGACAGCGGCTTCGAGGAAGCGGGCTGGCACGGCATGGCCGGCGCCAACGACGAGGATTTCGAATTCGTCGTGCAGATCTGGACCGACGACGGCGTGCGCGTCTACCAGTCGCGCACCTACCGGGTGCTGCCGGAACGCGCTCCGCTCGGCTATTCGAACGTGCGGCTGCCCAACGGCGACTGGCGCGTCTATGCGGTCCAGGCCAGCACGCGCGTGATCCAGGTCGCCCAGCGCATCGAATCGCGCCGCTCGCGCGCAATGGCGTTGGCGCTGCGCGCACTGTGGCCGGTGCTCGCGGTATCGGTGCTGTTGTTCGGCGCCGCCTGGTGGGTGGTGACCAGCGCGCTGGCGCCGCTCAACCGCATCGGCCACGACCTGGCCAACCGCAATGCCGACTCGCTTGCGCCGGTCTCCACACGCGGCGTGCCGCACGAAGTCTCGCTGCTGGTGGCAGAACTCAACTCGCTGCTGGCACGCGTGGCCAAGGCGCTGCAGTCGCAGCAGCGCTTCGTGGCCGACGCCGCGCACGAACTGCGCTCCCCGCTTACCGCGCTGCGGTTGCAGGTCCAGACCCTGGCGCGGGCGCGCGACGACGCCGCGCGCCAGCAGGCGGTTGCCCGCCTGCTGGGCGGGGTGGACCGTGCCACCCGGCTGGTTGAACAGCTGCTGGTACTGGCGCGCCAGGACCCGGCCGTCCCCGAAG